>JAUXWL010000163.1 GCA_030680155.1 Anaerolineales bacterium | reverse complement strand
AAGATGGCGCGCAAGTAGACGTAGGTCTTGCCTGTGCCTGTTTCCATCTCCACTGAAAAGTGCGGACAGCTGCGGCGCGTATCGGCAGGCGCGTCGAATAATTCCCATGCTTCGAGCGGGTTCGCGGGATCTGGAATCTCGATGTCGTTGCGGCGCTGGACGGCGCGGGTATTTGCTAAAAGCCGCGCTTCATCCAGGGTGAGTTGATTGCCTACGCCCAATTCGGTTTGTGCCTGCCCTGCGAAGATTTCGCCGTAATTGGTGACATTAACAGGGGTCATGCTGGGCGCGGATTGCGGCTGGCCTTCGAAGAGGTCGGTCACGGCGGCGACGGCGTCGAGTTGGAATTGCTGGTTGGGGTCGAAGTGAAGTTTCATGGATAGGTTTCAGGTGTCAAGTTTCAAGTACCAGGTTTCAGGTAAGCCAGTCTTTGGCGATGGATTTGGATTGTTGGATAAAAAATTCTTTGACCTGTTCCCAGGTGACGGGGGCGAGCATGTGCGGGTCTGGATCCTCTTCGGCGTTTTGGAAATAGACGAGGCGTTTGACGGATTGGGTTTCGAAATCCCGCGTGGAGGGGTATTTTTGCGGGGCGAGGTCGAGGATGGTGCGAAGCGGGATGTTTTGGCAGATGAAGTACAGGTCGTAGAAGTCTTTGCGGGCAGCGCGCGCGAGCAGGGCATCCAGTTTCATGAGGGCGATGTCTTCCATGGAAGCGAGGCGGGCTGCTTGTCCCGCTGTATCTGGCGGGACGGGGGTTTCGACCAGCGGGGCGATGAGTTGATAGCCATAGCCGTAAAACCCGACGCGGACGTTCTGCACGAGGTAGACTAAATTTCCCCATGCAGAATCAGCCAGAATGGGAGAGAAAGAGGCGAGGGTTTTTTCCAGCGCGGGGCGGATGCTTGGGATGTCTTCTGTTGGGGAGAAAAAATCCAAATCCACTGAAAGACGATGCCCGAGTTGCAGGGAAAGCGCGGTTCCGCCTGCGAGGTAGAATGCGCCGCCGAGTTCGGTTTTTAGAAACCCGCCGAGGATGCGGCGCATTTCGGGGGTGATGGTGTTCCAATGCAGGTCACTCATGTGCCAACCTCCAAAACGATCTGCCAGAAATCGAGGTGCGGATGCGGGAGACGTTCGCCGCCGCAGCGTGTGAGCCAGTCTTTGATCTGCTGGCGCGGGTATTGGGTGAAGAGCCAGCGCAGTTCGGCGCGGTTGCCGTATTGCAGGGTGCGTTCGATGAGGAGCGGCGCGGCGGTTTGCGGGTCGAGCTGCGCGAGGTCGTATTCCTGCAGGAAGGGGGCGAGGGTGGAGGGGATGAGGGACGGGGTCAAGTGTCAGGTTCCAGGGGGCGGGTGTCAAGTTCCAAGTGTCAAGTGTCAGGTTGAAGGTTAGACGGTCTTGAAGACAATATCCTTGGTTTTGAAGATCTGCACGGCGTTGGCTTTGAGTTGGTCTTCGGCGAAGCCTGCGTCGAGGCAGATGACGCGCTGGGGTTTCAACTCTGCCATGGCGCGGATGACTTCGAGCGTGAGGTCTTTTTCAAGGCAGATCAACATGCCGCCGTCGGCGACACTGTAAATAGACCCTATGGGTTTTCTTTGCTGACCTTCGTCTTGAATAACGGAGTCATCTTGCTCATTCACGAGTTTGTTATCGGAAGAAACCCTTAGGGTCTTAATAGGAGTCGTAAGCGGATAGCCGCTTTTGAGCAGGATTTCGTAGAGGATGTCTTCACTCGTGCGCCCGTCGCGGATGTGGTCGATGTGCATTTCCAACTGTTGGACAAGGGCGCTTCCATCCTTCGGGACGGCTGATTCCCAGCCCTTGAAATTGGACTCGCTCAATTTGAAAACCCGAAAGCCGCGATCTTGTTTTTCGCCCATTTGGAATTGCCCCGCTTCTTCATTGTTGATTTTTTTGATAACGCGGCGCACGCGTTCTTTCATAACATCAGAAATTGTTGAAAACCCAGCCTTTCTCGCTTCTGAATCTTCTGCACATATTTCTGGCAATTGAACGATAATAAATCTTCGATTTCCTTCATCATCTAAATTTTGCTCAATAACAGATTGTGCTGTAGTTCCACTCCCCGCAAAAAAATCAAGCACTAAATCATTTTCACTATTGCTTGTTGTTAATTGCAAACAGCGTCGAATAAGTTTTACAGGTTTTGGTGTGTCAAATGTAGGAATTCCATCAAAAATCTTGTTCAATCCCTGTTTTGCATCTTGTGTATGACCAACATCATCATGCTTCCAGATGGTTTGTGGAACAATACCTTGTTTTACATCTTTCAAGAAACGCTTTCGACGAGGCTTTGCATTACCATCTGCTCCAAACGTAACTTCATTGTTCTTTATTAATTCGAGTATTTCAGGCTCTGGATGTCGCCAACTTGTTCCAGGTTGAGGCTTCCAAACTTTCCCAGTAGGCGATACTATTTCATATACACTATTATCTCTATGTTCCATTCTAAGTAAATCTGTAGAAACCCAAACTCCTCGTGGGTCAATATCGGGATTTGTATATCTGGCGTTTTGTTTTTCACCCCTTTCCAGTAAATTTAGCGATAAGTTCTCAATGTTTTTTGTATAAACAAGAATATTCTCGTGTTCACTGGAAAAAAATTTGGCGTCATTTTTTGTTGCAAATGTTCTTTGCCAAACAATACTTGCAACAAAGTTTTCTTCGCCGAATATCTCATCACATAATTTTCTGAGATTTTCTGCTTCATTGTCATCTATAGAAATAAAAATTACACCATCATCCTTTAATAAATTTCTCGCCAAATACAAGCGCGGGTACATCATATTCAACCAGCGCGAGTGAAAGCGCCCGTCGGTGTCGGTGTTGGTGCCAAATTTCCTGCCTTCGGCGTCCACCTGTTTGGTGTATTCCAAATAGGTTTGCAGGCTTTCGGCGTAGTTATCGGGGTAAATAAAGTCATTGCCTGTGTTGTAAGGCGGGTCAATGTAGATCATTTTGACCTTGCCCAAGTACGCCTTTTGCAAGAGTTTCAGCACATTCAGGTTGTCGCCTTCAATAATGAGGTTCTCGGTGGTATCGAAGTCCACGCTTTCATCGGGCGCGGGCAGCAACGTCCCTGTGCTGTGGGTTTGAATGGTCTTGAAACAGTCCGCTTTACCGGGCCAGGTCATGCCGTAGCGTTCCTTGCCCACGTCCACGGTTTGTCCGAGAACCAGCCTCAGCTTGTCGAAATCTATCTGGTTGGATTCCGTTCTAATTTCAGGGAAGAGGCGCAGCAGCTCGGCGGTCTTGTCCGCGGGCAGGTTGTGGGAGGTCAGGTCGAGTTTTTCGGTCATTTTGCATCCTTAATCAAGAGCATAGGCTTAAGAACCTATCCGAATATTTACGGAGCGCGGACTTCAGTCCGCAACGACAAGGCAGACTGAAGTCTGCATTCCGATTTTTCGGATGGAAACCAAGAACCTATCCGAATATTTACGGAGCGCGGACTTTAGTCCGCAACGACAAGGCAGACTGAAGTCTGCACTCCGATTTTTCGGATGGAAACCAAGAACCTATCCGAATATTTACGGAGCGCGGACTTTAGTCCGCAACGACAAGGCAGACTAAAGTCTGCACTCCGATTTTTCGGATGGATACCAAGTATAAAGGCTTATTGGAATTTCTTATATGTCCAGTCCCATTTTCGGCGGGCAGGAAGTAACCGCGCATGTGTTGCGGCGGACTGTGTAAGAATTCTCCAGCGGATGACGTGTCAATTCATGTGCGAAGTATCGGATGATTTGGTGTGGTGAAAACTGCATTCGTGGGAAGGGACGGGGTATCTCCCCCTGCGGTTCCTCATTTGTGTAAGGATAGACGAGGGCGGGGCATTTGTCAATTATACCCAGCGCGGTCACAAATTGAGCTTTTTCAGAAGGCGGGGGTGTAACGCAAAAGTATCGGTAAAAAACAGCCAGCTATCCCACTGTGTTTTAACGCGAAGCCGCAAGGACGCAAGGTTTTAAACTCCTGGCGTCTTCGCGTCCTGGCGTTAAAAACCTCCCGACGGTTTTGCGCTATACCCAGAAGGCGGGTGTACATGCAAAGGTTATCGGCGGCAGTCGCTCAAGCCGCTGAAATTGGCCCGCTCTGCGACATCTGCGGATTGATTCTGATACAGCCCAATAAAAAAACCCCTTTTGCGGGGTTTCTGGTTGAGCCACCAGTGGGATACGAACCCACGACCTAACGATTACGAATCGTTTGCTCTACCAGCTGAGCTATGGTGGCAAAAATCAAGCGGGCGAAATTATAAAGGATTTGAACCAATCCCGCAAGTTTTCGGGTTTTCGGGTTGTCTGTTAAGATGGAGATATGTCCATGCGAATAGCAATGCTTTCTTATCATACTTGTCCGCTGGCGACGCTGGGCGGCAAGGACACCGGTGGAATGAATGTTTACGTCCGCGATCTGACGCGGGAATTGGGGCGGCAGGGCATCCATGTGGATGTGTTCACACGTTCGCAGGATGAACATGTGCCGCACATTGTCCATGAGCTGGGGTATGGCAATCGTGTGGTACACATCCCTGCCGGACCTGAAGAGCCCAAAAGCAAGAGCGATATTGCAAAGTACATCCCTGAGTTCGCCGAGGGAATAAAAAAATTCGCAGAAGAAAAGGGCGTCGAATATGACGTCATCCACAGCCATTACTGGATGTCTGGGCTGGCGGCAGAGGCGCTCAGCGATGCCTGGGGCGGGACGCCAATCGTCCATATGTTTCATACGCTGGGCGAGATGAAGAATCGGGTGGCAAGGTCGGAGGATGAAAAAGCAGGCGAGGATCGACTCGCTGGTGAGAGACAGGTTCTCCGTAGGGCGAATCGCGTCGTCGTCGCTACTTTGGCTGAGTTGACCCAGTTGAGATTCCTGTACCGGGCGGATGTCCGCAAGTTGATTATTATCCCGCCTGGGGTGGATACGTGTCACTTTTATTCGATCCCCGCGGATGAGGCCAAGCAGTTCATTGGATTAAAGCCTGAGAACCGCATGATCCTGTTTGTGGGGCGCATCGAACCTTTGAAGGGAGTTGATACCCTCATCCGGGCAATGTCTTGTCTGGATGAGGGTGTGACGAGCAGGGAGCGCCCTGTCCATCTTGCCATTATTGGCGGGGAGCCGAACGCCGAGCCGAAGGACATGTCGGTTGAAATGACGCGGCTGCAAAAGATGTGCGACGACTTGTGTATGGGTGGTATGGTGGTGTTTTTGGGCAAACGCGCGCAGGATACGCTGCCGTATTATTACTCTGCGGCAGAAGTGCTGGTGATGCCTTCGTTGTATGAATCGTTTGGGATGGTGGCTCTGGAGGCGATGGCGTGCGGTACGCCCGTGATCGCCTCGGAAGTAGGCGGGCTGGGATATTTGGTGCAAAATGGAGAAACGGGTTATACGATCCCGGATAGTGACCCTGAGGCCTTGTGCGATAAACTCTCGAAACTTTTGGGGGATGCAGATCTACGATATCAAATGGGGCATAATGCGGCGGAATATGCGTCTCACTATGCCTGGGAGAAGATTGTCCGTCAGATCGTGGACGTGTATTATGAAGTGGTTAGGAAAGAAGAAGCTATTCCTTCATTCGTACGTAAAAAATTATAGGTCCGCCGTTTTCCTGCACGCGCATTTCGAAGCGATCGCTTAATTTGCTGATCATCTTTGAGAGTTGTTTATGTCCATAGGTTCTGGGGTCGAAACTGGGGTCCACCTGATAAAGCGCGTTGCCCATGTTGGCAAGTGACGCCCATCCGTCCTGTTGAACCGCCATCTCGAAGGCCTGGGTTAGGATCGGCAGGGGGTCAAGTTCTTCTTTTTCGCCTTTGGCTTTCTTTACTTTGGCGTTGTTTGTATTCTTTTGTTGTACAGCCTTCTTTTCAGTCGCGAGGTTTTCAGTGTACACAAACACATCGCAGGCATTGACAAATGGTTTTGGAGTTTTCTTCTCCCCGATGCCCATGACAAAAATGCCCGTTTCGCGAATGCGCGTAGCCAGTCTCGTGTAGTCGCTGTCGCTGGAGACGAGGCAGAACCCATCCACTACGCCTGAGTGGAGGATATCCATTGCGTCAATAATCATGGCGCTGTCGGTGGCATTTTTCCCGATGGTGTATCGAAATTGCTGGATGGGTTGGAAGGCGTGGAAATTGAGAATTTCCTTCCAGGAATTCATGCTATTGGTGGTCCAGTCCCCGTAAATACGGCGGACGGTGACTTGTCCGTGCCTGCCGGTTTCCACCAGCATTTGGGAGAGAAGAGTTGCCTGGGCATTGTCGCCGTCGATCAGCATGGCGATTTTGTTGCGCGCAAGGGATTTGATCTGTTCGTCTGTCATACGATGATTATACACTCTTCCTTTTTTAACTTAACAGTTCTGTTTGACTTCCATTGCAGTTATTTCGTTAAAAATGAGTATGATAAAATTCGAAATCTTTTACAGGAAATTCACATTATCAGTACTTCACGAAAGCGCGTAATTGGCGGTCTCTACCGCCAGATTTGCGCTACACCTGCCCTGGCGGGCGGCGCCAGGGGAGAGCGCACGCTGCGCAGTACGCGAGGCTTTCGTGATCTACTGATTATTAAACGAACAAAGAGGTTTGCATGAAGGAGAGATTTCTCGCGCTTGTCAATTTAAAGCCGGAGGAAATAAGGCTGGCATTTTCACTTTGGGTATTAATTGCGGTCAATACTTTTGTTTTGGAACTTGCCGATGTGGTTGCAACCGCTGGTTTTGTCAGTAACGTAGGCGTGGATCGAATTCCGTGGCTGTGGGTTGTCACGACTCTCATCACCATATTTGCAGCAGGTTTTTATCTGGTTTTTATTGACCGTTATCCACGCCTGCACATGGTCACCTGGCTCTTGACCGGGCTGGCTGTCCTTTATCTTCTGCTTGAATTTCTTTTTGCCTTCAATGCTCCAACCTGGCTGACCTATCCCACTCTTTACCTTTTAGCCGACCAGCAATTTATGATCATGCCGCTTGCATTCTGGGCATTGGCAAGCGACGTTTTCGCTGTGACCGAGTCCAAACGGGTTTTTCCATTTATAGCTTCGGGCGCTGTTATTGGCGGCTTGCTGGGAAACGGCGTCGCGGCCATGCTTACGTATCTCGCGGAAAAATATGCATTTGGTCTAACCCAGATATTTGTTGCCATTGCCATCGTCCTGATAGCAAGCGCGGTTTACTTGAGGGTAATATTCAATAATGTGACGTTGAAGACTCGCCAGTCGCGCGGGGAGAGCGCCAGCCTGGGTGAAACGGTGAAAATTGGAATGGATTACTTTCTTAATGTTCCATTATTTAAGGCCGTTGGGGTTTTGATGTTCCTTGCAGGTTTGGTTTTAACCCTGCTTGAGTTCAATTTCCTTTCGTTGATTGATGGTTCAGTTGGCAGCGACCTTGAATTTCAGAGATTTCTTGGATACTACAAGGCAGTTCAGATGTCCGGGTTATTAATCTTCCAATGGTTGATTACGAGTCGGGCGCTGTCGAAAATACATTTAAAGGACTCTTTTTCAGTATTTCCGGTATCCCTGGCAATTGCGAGCGGACTGGCTATTTACTTCCCAACTTTGTTTGGTGCTGCATCGGCGCGCTTTGTTGCGCGGACAGTGTACTCCGCGTGGGACGATCCTGCTCGGAAAGCCTTGCAGGGTTTGGTGCCGGATGAAAGGCGCGGGCGCATCTCCGCCTTCATGGATAGTTATTTCATCACCGCAGCCACCGTAGTAGGATGTATTGTGCTGATTATCCTGTTTGGATTGGTTTCCTGGGGAATAATTTCCAGGGAGATGGTCAATATTTTTTATCTTGGCATCGCATTAGTGTCCTCGATCCTCGCAGTTTTTTCCTTTTTCCACCTTCGAAAAGTGTACGATACGAGCTTGTTGAACTATCGCCTTGCGCGCTCAAGGCGAAAGAGCGTCCTTGATGGAATAGAGTTTTAGGTTTTGGTGTGATGGAATTCCCTGATATCGACCTTGTTATTCATGATCTAGTTGATGGGAACGCCAAATATATTGATGACTATTTGGCGATATATCAGGAACTGTTCCCTCAATATGTCCGTTATACGCCAGTTATGCGTCAGAGAGCGGAGGTGCGCGTCGATCAGTCTGCAAATGAAAAATGGCATCAATGGCTGCTGGTGATGCAAGGTAAGCCTGTAGGAATTGTTGGATTTTTATATAATCGCAAGAGGAATATTGGGCTCTTGATGGATTTTGCGATATACCCAGACTCACGAAACACCCGGATCAATGGAAGGATCACTTTTTCTAATTTTGCGCTAAACCTTTCCATGCGGCAATTGATCGAAGATGCCAGGGAAAACGGACACGAGTCCCCCATCTGTATGGCGGCAGAGGTGGAATATCCTGCCTTGGTTAGGAAGTATATCCAATATGGATATGTAAAATTCCCAGTTGAGTACCTCGAACCCCCATATACCCCTGAATTGGAAAAAGTTGGTGATAAAATTCTGGAAGTTGACAACCCTGCCGATTATGAGCGAATGTTTGTTGGCGCGTTTCATATCCCGGGTTACCCTTTTGACCCAGTCGCCCCGGAGATCGTAAAAACTGTACTACTCGCTTTTTTAGAAGACCATTATCATTTGCCTATGGATCATTGGTTGATCCAAAAGGTAATCCAGGAAATTCCCGTATAGGAGAGATACTCCATGACTGAGCAATTAGGCGCTACCCTGACTAGAAAAACTCAAAGCAAATTTGTCAGTTTGCAGACCAAGTTAATCCTTGGCTTTACATTAATATTTACCGTTGTGTTCGCCTCCACGTACTATTGGTTTTATGATTTTTCTCAAAAAGAAGCCATGGATCAAATCAAGGAAGGGTTGTACGATACCATAATCGGCGCAACCGAGACCGGCATTTTAGATGATGGCGATTCAGTACAGATCATTGATGGAGATGAGATGGAGGGATTGATTAACGAAGGACAGGTGGGTGAGGATGGTGTAACAACAAGCGATCCTCGTTATTGGAATCAGGTCGAAGTTCTTTGTGAGATCAGGCGGCTGGAACCCCGCGCCAGCCCATATACCTATATCAAAGGGGACGGTCCGGATGAAATCATCTTTATCGGAAGTTGGGGCGCGTGCCTGCCTGACCCGAATTGGGATGAATTTGCAAAATTTCGCGAGTCCTATAATGTGAATGTGGGTCCAAACCTGGCCGGGCTTGATGAGGTTGTTTTTCAGACCGAAACAGGTTGGTGCGCTTACGCGGACGAAAACTGTATCCCTCATATCTATCAGGATGATTTCGGGTCGTGGGTATCTGCTTTTGCTCCCATACGGAATTCGAACAGACAAACCGTCGGGGCATTGGGTATAGATTTTACATCTACGTATGTCAATGAAGTGCGAGCGCAGATTTTGCGCAGTATCTACATTGCCTTCTCCGTTACCTACTTAATTCTGCTTGCGCTGATCTACTTTGTTTCCCAGTTTTTTACCCGCCCCTTAATCGGTTTTACCCGCGCCATCGAACAGATTGGTGATGGTAATTACGAAGTCGGCTTAAAATATCTGGGAGAACTCAACCTCTCTGAGGATTTTCCTGATGAAATTGAAACAATGGACCGCGTTTTTAGAGGCATGGTTAGCAAAATCTATCAACGCGAACAAGTCTTGCGCAAACAGGTGGAGGAATTGAAGATCGTTATTGACGAATCAAAGAGAAGTAAACAGGTCAACGAAATCGTGGAGTCTGAGTTCTTCCAGGAATTGAAGGAGAAAGCCCGGAAAATTCGCAGCCAGCAAAAGAAACCTGGCGTATAAGCAAAAAACCAGCCGTATGCCAATTGAGAACAGAATTCCTACAGTAGTGGTGAGTAATTTCGCAGAAGCTCACATTGATTTTCTTGGACGCACCAATGATCCCACCCGTCGGGATGACTTGATCAGCGGCGAGGACTATCATGGTGACAGAACAATTTTATGGGCAGGCGACCCGAAGCTGGTGATTGCCAGCTATCCAATTGCACATGCTCAATTGAACATAACGAGGCTCAATTACCCCAATACGATCCATATTGCTCCTCATGATCCAACTCATTATTTAAGCCTGGATATTTTGCGTGAAAAAGAACTGCTGGAAAGTATCGTTAAATATTCTGGTGAAGAACGCGTGGTGCAGTTGGTGCCCTATGCAACAACCAGGGAGTTTCTACAGCTGGTGAGCGCCCTGCGAGGCGACTTCGGATTGCAGGTGTTAATTCCTGAAAGCCCTGAGATCGATTTTCTCTGGGTGCGGGATTACATTGACACAAAAACAGGCTTTCGCTCCCTTGCCTCGTATTGGCTGCCAGATGCTGATACCTTCCTGCCTTTTGGCATTGTCTGTGTTAATTTGGAGCAGGTGGCGCAGATTGTTTGCTGGTTCTTAGGCAGGGGCGAGGCATGTGTAGTGAAGGCGGACACAGGTGAAAGCGGAATTGGAACCACTGTATTTTTTCCAGACGGGGTTTTATCTGTTGAAGAGATAATCAACAAACTACGTTCAGACCCATTTTATTCGGATGAATTGATCGTGGTCGAGAAATATATTCAATCACCGAATTATTTTTCACCCTCCGTTGAGATAAAAGTACCAAAACTTGGGAATGGAGCGCCCCATATTACATACGTATCCAACCAATTATTTTTAGGTTTTGGTGATTTCTGTGGGGTGCAAATTGACCGTTCGGTCTACCGCCAGCCATGGTATCCGGATCTCGAACGCTGTAGCTTAACCCTTGCAGGCAAGCTTCAGGAAATGGGGTACGTTGGACATTTTGACCTGGATTGTATTGTCAGTGACAATAACGAGGTCTATTTACTTGAGATCAATGCGCGCCGTACAGGGGGCACACACGTACATGAATTTGCCAAACACGCCTTTGGCGATGATTACATTAATAACGTTTCTCTATTAAGCTTTGAAGCGGCTGACTCTGGAAAAATTACAGATGCAGACGAATTACTGGGAACACTGAAGGATATTTTATATCCCATGGAAGGCGATGAGCCGCTTGGTGTGATCGTCACCGTCACAACACCGCTAATAAAAAACCGTTTTGGTTATATCATCGTTGCGCCTGCCGAGCAAAAGGTACTTGAACTCAGGGAGCAGATCGAAAACCGGATACAACGATATTAAAAAACTTACGATGAGCAAAAAAGAGCCTGTGACATTCAAGTGTCATAGGTTTCTTGCTTAAAATTGCGCTTGCTTATTCTTCAAATAGACTAAAAAAATCCATCACACAATCAATACGTGTAATGGACTTTTTGTTTATGATTTGATAATTAAGCAAGTCGCTTCGCTTCCGAACGTTCAACCTGCCTGCCCTGCCCGAAAATTCCCAACCCGATAATTGGTCCCGTCCAACTACTTATCAAAGGGCTTGACCGCTCCCGCGTCCGTAGGGACTCCGCCGAACAGGCTAATATCCCTGCAGGATTGTTTATCCACCCGCAACAGGACGATTTCATTGGATGTTACATCCACTTGAATGATCGTATCCTGTCGGTAAGTAGAATCCACTGTTAACTTGAGTGTTACTTGATGTTGAACTGGCAGATTGCTGACGCAAACGTTCTTGTCCGGATGCTCCCGTCCTTCATCGTTAGCTCTTAAAAAACCGCAGGTATTGGGCAAGTCAACATTCCCCGTATTCTTAATAACCACATAAGCATTTGTTACTTCGCCCATTCCTCGCAGAATATCCAGGCTGGTGTTGCATCCCAGTATTTCCATCTCAACTGCCTGAAGAGGAGATTGAGTGAATGGCTCTGTAGGCGGGGTTGGGGTAAATGTTGGAGATGCAGGCGGTGTTTCTGTGTTCGTTGAGGTGACTTGTGATATGACCGTCACAACAGGGATGGCGGAACTCTCGAATGCCGGGGGAGGTATGATAAGTGGGGTTGCCGTCACAATGCTTGGTGTTAAAGATGGAATCGGGGTCCATACTGGGAACGGTTGGGGAGGAGCCCCCCAAGTGTCACAAGCCGCAAGGGCGAAAGTCAATGCCAAAAGCATAAAATACCTTATCATAAAAATATTATACCTCTTGTGAGTCCACTGCAAAAAACGATTAAACACGAAGTTCACACGCGTGCCTCCCGAAGGACACACCGTACTTGTGTTCGGTGCAAGTGTCGGGACGATGTGCTGCACTGCGTCTTCGCGCAGTCCGCTACGCGCGGCGGTGCAGGCAAAGGGGCACAAAGGAAAACCTTTTCATTATTTAACCTTCGTGTACTTCGTGTCCTCGCGCCCTGCGGGTTGTGTTTAAGCATCTTTTTGCAGTAGAGCCTCTTGTGGTAAGGTGGTGTTTATTGATTCTTTCACTACCGTACAAATCTGCAAAATCAAACCGCCAAGTGCGCCAAGGTCGCCAGGAAAGCCTTAAAAAACTTGGCGTTCTTGGCGTCTTGGCGGTAAAAAAAACACGATGTACGGTAGAGAATTGATTCTATAATGCCCACGGTCATATCATGCCCGTAGGGTACAAATTGCGCTTTTCCCCTTCTGAAAAAGCGCAATTTGTGACCGTGATGGGTATAAAAAATGGAACTATGCCCAACCTCATAAGTAAAGGTTGGGCGTAGTTCCTCAACAAGCTATTTCACGGAGGTCTTTCTTTCCAGTTCTTCCCAGCTCGGCTCGACAAGTACGGAGCCATCTGGAAAAATGATCGTTGGCACGCTGCGGCTTCCATTATTTACTTCAAGCACGAATTTCGTAGCATCATCATTACCCTCAAGCCCCACATTTACGTAACCAATACCTTTTGATTCAAAAAATGCTTTGGCTTGGCGGCAATCCCCGCAGTATTCGGTGGAATACATTATGATTTTTGAGGGCTTCAAGTTGTATAGGTCATTCACGTTGATCTCCAAAGGGATATATTTTTTATTTCTCTACCGTACACGCAAACCCTAAAGGTCTCCTTTTCCTTCGCAGATTCTCGATTCGCCGAAAAGACCTTTAGGGTTTCTTTGCGAGGAAAATGTACGGTAGAGAATTTTTTATAAGGATGGGACTGTGAAAAAAAATCTTACGCTGGTGTCCATTTAAGAAACGCCCTCTTATCTGTTGTGATTTACAGGATATTTTCACACTCAGTTCCCAGCCCATCCATTACATTTGTCTATTTGACATTCCCCCCCTTTTTTGCTAAACTAGAAGTTGTCAGACAAATTGCCAGAGCACCTGCTACTCGCCAACCGCTACTCGCTACTCGCTAACTGCCAACCGCTACTCGCTAACCGCTAACCGCCAAAAGGCTAACAGCTAAAATGACGACCCTTCTTATAAAAAACGCCTACATTGTCACCATGGACGACCACCAGCGGGAGATTCCCGAGGGTGGTCTTTTTGTTCGCGATGGATTCATTGAAAAAGTAGGACAAACTTCAAGTTTGTCCTACAGCGCGGACGAAGTTCTCGATCTCAAAGGTCATGTCGTCCTGCCGGGCTTGGTCAACACGCACCATCACTTTTATCAGACCCTCACACGCGCCGTCCCTGCCGCGCAGGATGCCAACCTCTTCAACTGGCTCAAGACGCTCTATCCCATCTGGGCGCGGATTCAACCCGACGATATTTTCACGTCGACGCAAACCGCGCTTGCGGAACTTGCCCTTTCAGGATGCACCACCGCTTCGGATCATCTCTACCTCTTCCCGAACGCCTCAAAACTGGACGATGAGATTGCCGCTGCTCTGGAAGTGGGTCTGCGTCTGCAAGCTTCCCGCGGCTCGATGAGCCTTGGCGAATCCAAAGGCGGACTCCCACCCGACAGCGTGGTGGACACTGAAGAAAATATCCTCAAGGATTCCCAACGTCTCATTGAGAAGTATCACGATGCCAAGGCAGGCGCGATGACGCAAATTGTGCTTGCGCCATGTTCGCCGTTCAGCGTCACCTCAGACTTAATGAAACAGTCTGCGAAACTGGCGCGTGAATATGGCGTGCATCTTCACACGCACCTCGCTGAGAC
>JAUXWL010000097.1 GCA_030680155.1 Anaerolineales bacterium | reverse complement strand
ATTTTGACCTTTCCCCGACGGAATCGGCAAGAGTACCATCTGGCGCAGGGGCAATCCTAAAAAAGCCTTGCGGCGTTGCGTCTTTGCGTTAAGGTTTGGCATCTTTGCCTTCTACACAATTTTAGATTTGGAATTGCTGCGGGGCTGGGCAGGATGTTTGGGTAGGGCATTTTCTCTGGTAAAATACAAACCGCGATTTCAGCCCGTGTCTCTCTCTGGCGCCTGTCTGAGACGTAAAACATTCTAAAGGAGTAAGTTCAAATGGTTCGTATTCGTTTACGTCGTATTGGTCTCAAAGGCCAACCCACGTACCGCATTGTGGCGGCAGAAAAGGAAGCGCCCCGCGATGGCCGCTTTTTGGAGATTTTGGGAGTCTACAACCCCCGCACCGACCCTGCCACGATCAAGGTAAAAGAAGATCGCGTTTATCACTGGATGAAGAATGGCGCTCAGCCCTCCGAATCTGTGGTGCAGATTTTCAAATCTGCCGGTACATTGGATCGCTTTGACCGCTTTAAGAAGGGCGAGGCTGTCGAAACCCTCGTCGCTGAAGCGGAAGCCGCTGAAATCAAGCGCGCCGCACCTGTGAAGACCCGCAAGGATTAATTTCCCTTACACCCTGGCCCCTCTCCCAAAAGGAGAGGGGTAAACTGGAAAGCAATTATGAAAGACCTGATTGAATACATCGCCAAATCCCTCGTGGACCATCCCGAAGATGTGAGTGTGTCGGAAAGCGGCGGTAACCGCATCCGCATTGAACTCAGCGTATCAAAGGACGATATGGGACGTGTCATCGGCAAGGGTGGCAAGGTGGCCAATGCCATCCGCACGCTTCTTCGTGTGGCGGCAGAGCGTGAAGGCAAGCAAGCCACGCTGGATGTGACGGAACCCTAATGGCAACGCAATCTGCATCAGGCTCGCCAACCGGCGAGTCTGTTTATTTGGCTATCGGATTTCTTCGCCGCCCGCATGGCGTGGGTGGTGAGATCATCATGGACCCGCATACCGACTTCCCTGACCGCATCAAGGCAGGCAGGCAGGTGTATCTTGGCGAGAAGCATGAACTGGCCACATTTGACGGAGTTCGAGAGCATGGTCAGGGGTTGCTGGTCAAACTGCGCGGTTTCGACACCCCTGAAACCGTTGGCCGTTTCCGCAATCACTGGGTATATGTCAAGGCGAGTGAAGTCCCGCCGTTGCCCGAAGGTCAGCATTACAAATATGA
>JAUXWL010000008.1 GCA_030680155.1 Anaerolineales bacterium | reverse complement strand
CCCTGCCTTTTACAAACACAAAGCCCTTCCGGAAAGAGGTGGCATGGAAGAAAAAAGTTTGCTTATCGCGCGGATCGAAGAATGTGACTTCTGTCAAGATGACATCTCCCATTGTTGGGATTATACTTGAGCGGGCTTGAGACCTTCAGGTCTCGCTCACAAAAACACCTTCAAAACCAAACTCATTATCAAATCAGGTTTTTGTTTATTGTGCAAAGACCATCAGGGTCTGGTTTTAGATAACAACCCCAGGAGTACAAAATGGACACAACAATTGAAAGCATCTCCGCGTTGGAAATTCTCGACTCACGCGGCAACCCCACCGTGGAAGTGGAAGTCGTTCTGATGGACGGTTCGTGGGGGCGCGCTGCCGTTCCCTCGGGCGCATCCACGGGCGAGCATGAAGCGTTGGAAATGCGTGACGGCGACAAGAAGCGCTATCTCGGCAAGGGCGTTTTGCAGGCTGTGGCGAATGTCAACGGTGTGATCGCAGAATCGCTGTTTGGCTGGGACGCCTCCGACCAGAAAGCCATTGACGCAGAGCTGCTCTCCATGGACGGCACACCGAACAAGGCAAAACTCGGCGCGAACGCGATTCTGGGCGTGAGTTTGGCTGTTGCAAAAGCCGCGGCAAATTCCTTCGGGATGCCGCTCTACCGCTACCTCGGCGGCGTGTACGCGCACGTCCTGCCTGTGCCGATGATGAACATCATGAACGGCGGCGCGCACACGGGCTGGCAAAGCACCGACATGCAGGAATTCATGGTCATGCCGTTTGGCGCGCCATCCTTTGGAGAAGGCGTACGCTGGGGCGCGGAAATCTACCACGCGCTCAAATCTGTATTGAAGGAAAAGGGCTACGGCGCATTGGTCGGCGATGAAGGCGGATACGCGCCCGCACTCAAGGCAAATAACGAAGCCATTGAACTCATCCTTGCTTCGATTGAAAAGGCTGGTTTTAAGGCTGGTCGCGGCGAGCAGGTTGCAATTGCGCTCGACCCCGCCGCTTCCGAACTGTATGATGAGAAGACCAGGAAATACAACCTCCGCAAAGAAGGCAAGGAACTCACAGGCGAACAGATGGTTGAATTCTGGGCGAAGTGGGTCAAGGACTATCCCATCGTGTCCATCGAAGATGGTCATGCGCAGGACGATTGGGAATCATGGAAATTGATGACTAAAGAATTGGGCGACAAGATTCAGATTGTTGGTGATGACCTTTTGGTGACAAATCCCGAACGCGTCCGCAGGGGAATTGCTGAGAACTCGGCGAATGCTTTGCTGGTAAAGGTCAACCAGATCGGTTCACTCACAGAAACCATCGAAGCAGTTGAGTTATGTCACCGCGCGGGATGGCGGACGGTGGTTTCCCATCGCTCTGGCGAGACGGAAGACGCCACCATCGCGGACCTCGCAGTTGCTCTGAACACCGGACAGATCAAAACTGGAGCGCCCGCCCGCTCTGATCGTGTTGCGAAATACAACCAACTCCTGCGCATCGAAGCTGAGTTGGGTAGTGAAGCCCGCTATGCAGGTTGGGATGCATTGAAGGCGAAGTAAAAACATTTTGGAGTCAGGGAGCTAAGTGCCGCGAAGTGGTATGCTCCCGTGCAACGCCAGCTAGCTGGCTGACTCCATAACAGAAACAGGCTCAAGGTCCACGAAGGAAGCGGATCTTGAGCCTGTCATTTTTTAAGTTGACAAACGTCTCCAATTTGCTATAATTAGTTTGTTGCTCCAACATACTAATTAAGCATGAATAAGAACACGGCTGACCAGGCTTTTGTTCGCGAGACAAATCTCTCGCTGGCGCTGCGACTGATCCACACCCAGTCACCCATTTCACGCGCGCAATTGGCAGGCATTACGGGGTTGAATAAATCCACTGTTTCGAGTTTGGTGGATGAATTGCTGGAGCGAAATCTTGTTCATGAAACAGGCAGTAATACGGGCGGCGCAGGCAGACCAGCGACCCTGGTTGAAATGAATCCGCAGGCCGGCTGCATCATTGGTGTGGAACTCGGCGTGGATTTTGTCTCGGTGGCGGTGACGGATTTCCTCGGCAATATCATCTGGCGCAGGCGCGAAGATGCCGACCCGACCGAAGATCAGGAAAAGATGATCAACCAAACATTGCGGATCGTGAAGGAAGCGATGGCGGTTGGGAAAAAGAAGAACTACCACTTTCTGGGACTTGGTCTTGCCACGCCCGGAACTGTGGATGTGGACCAGGGGGTTTTGATCTTCGCCCCGAATTTGCACTGGCGGAATGTTCCCTTCGTAACGATATTTTCAGAACAGACGAAGCTCAAAGTGTTTGTTGAAAATGATGCAAATGCGGCGGCAATAGCCGAGCATCTCTTTGGCACGGCGCGCCACAGCCAGGATTTTCTGTTCGTGTTTGCGGGAGTTGGCATTGGCGGCGGTTTGTTCCTGAACGGCAAGTTATATCGCGGCAGGAACGGATACGCCGGCGAGATCGGTCACTCCCCCATCATGGCGGAGCCGTCGCAGACGGTCTGTCATTGCGGCAATCGCGGATGCTGGGAAACCTACGCAAATCAGTATTCGATCATTCAGCGCGTGCAGGCGCGCCTGGAAGTGAAACGCTCCAGCATTATTCCAAGGTTGATGGTGGAGCAGAATACGCCCCTGAGCATTCCGCTCATTAAGCAGGCGGCAGATGCGGGCGATCAGGAAGCCATTGATTCATTCACAGAAGCGGGTCACGCCATGGGACAGGGGTTTGCCGGGCTGATCAATATCTTCAACCCTGAAAAAATCATCCTCGGTGGGCCGTTGAGCATTGCAGGGGAATACCTGCTACCCGCCATCAAAGAGACCGTTACCCGTCATTCCCTGCCCGAAATCATCCAGCAGGCGGAGGTGCTGCTTTCGCCTTTTGGACCAGATGCGAGCCTGATCGGCGCCATTGCAATCGTAGTGGACGACGTTCTCTCGCATCCGATAAGCATTGAGAGGAGGTGATGTGCGTTCGTCCATCCGTATCCATTCTTATTCCTCTTCGCCGTGGTATTGACCGGCAACAAAGACTGGCCCATCACCGTGGCACTGAACAACATGGCCGGCAGTCAGATCATTTCATGGAATGTGCAAATGGCAGGCTCGCTCCTGGCCGCACTCCCCACCCTGCTGGTGTACATCTTCCTCGGCAGATACTTCCTGCGCGGATTGCTCGCAGGCTCCCTCAAGGGATATAATGCCCACGGTCATTTCATGCCCGTAGGGTACAAATTGCGCTTTCCCCCCTTCTGAAAAAGCGCAATTTGTGACCGCGCTGGGTATAACTCCCTTCCA
>JAUXWL010000153.1 GCA_030680155.1 Anaerolineales bacterium | reverse complement strand
CGAGGAAAGGTCAAAATCTTAGCGACTGTTTAAAAAGTCTGTGACCTGTCATGCTGAGCGCCGTTTTTCTGGCGCGAAGCATCTCTAAATCGGTTTCGAGACCCTTCAGGCGCTAGAAAACGCGCCCTCAGGGTGATATGTTTTGACTTATTAAACAGCTTCTTAGCGTCTTGGCGGCTTTGCGTTGAGATTGTTAGATTCAGATTTGGAATTGCTGCTATTTTTCCAGCAATTCTCAATATGAATAATGTCGCTCCCCAAAGGGGACGCTGTGCGAGGCGCTCTTGGTTTTTGCCGAAGCAGTCTCCGAAAACAGGAGCTTGCTTCGTCGGAAAGAGCAAGAACCCTCCTCGCAACGACATATTGAGAATTGCCGCTATTTGTTGTTACGAGCAGAGCGGCGGGCGCTTTCTTCCATATCCAACAGGATGAGCAGGGCGTTTTCGACAAACTTCAAGCCAAAGAACTGAATTACGCCCGGCAGGAACTGAAGCAGGTAGGGATTAAAGAAACTGATCAAGTCCAGGATGGACATGCCTTTTTGGTAGAAAATTCCCGTCACAAATTGCTGCATGAACTGGAAAAAGTTGATGCCCGTGGTGAATAAATGGACGCCCAGCGCCACCCATGCGAGGATTCCCGCCCAATGGGAGAGTTTGAGGACAGCGTCTTTGTCAAAGAATGTGGCGTAAAAGCGTTCGCGTTTCTCTTCCATGAGGTTGCTCCTTTAATAACCGGGACAATTATACTTTGTTATAATCGATGGGAATACGACGTTTGCAGCGTGGAGAAGGTTCCTGAAACGCTGACAGGTATCGGGTCAGAAATGAAGCGGAGTTTCATCCGCATAAATCCATTACGAAGGTTAAGTCAACAAATGAGTCTCGAAGAAACCAACCCACAGGGTAATAACAAACCGACCGATTTTATCCGCGAAGCTGTTGCCGAAGATTTGAAGAGCGGACGCTTCAACTATGTCCGCACGCGCCTGCCGCCCGAGCCGAACGGATACCTGCACATTGGGCATGTCAAAGCATTCATGATCGATTACCTTGTTGCCAAAGAGAACGGCGGCGAGTTGGTTTTGCGTTTCGACGACACCAACCCTTCCAAGGAAGAGACCGAGTTCGTGGAAGCCATCGAAGAAGATGCGCGCTGGCTCGGCATTGAATGGGTGAAGGTAACGTACGCGTCCGATTATTTTGGCTTGCTCTACGATTGGGCGGTGCAGTTGGTGAAAAAGGGACTGGCGTATGTGGACGACCAGACGCCCGAAGAAGTGAGCGCTAACCGCGGCACATTGACCGAGCCCGGAAAAAATTCGCCATTCCGTAACCGCTCAGTGGAAGAGAATTTGGACCTGCTCGAACGCATGAAGAACGGCGAGTTTCCCGATGGTTCGCGCATCTTGCGTGCAAAAATTGACATGGCACACCCGAACATCAACATGCGCGACCCTGCCATGTATCGCATCATCCACAATCCGCCGCATCACCGCACAGGCGACGCATGGAAGATCTACCCGATGTACGATTGGTCTCACGGACAAAACGACTCGATGGAGGGCATCACCCACTCGTTGTGTTCGTTGGAGTATGAAAATCATCGTCCGCTGTATGAGTGGTTCCTTGACCAACTCGGTGTGTTCAAGCCGCGTCAGATCGAGTTTGCGCGTTTGAACATGAACTACACCGTGATGAGCAAGCGCAAACTGCGCCGCCTCGTGGAAGAGAATATTGTCAACGGTTGGGACGACCCGCGTATGCCGACGCTGCGTGCCATGCGCCGCCGCGGATACACCGCCGAAGCCGTGCTGGAATTCATCCGCCGCGTGGGCGTGGCGAAGAATTACAGCGTCAGCGCTGTGTCATTGCTCGAAGCCTGCGTGCGTGAAGACCTGAACAAAGCCGCCCTGCGCCGCATGGCAGTCATCCGCCCATTGAAAGTGGTGATCGACAACTATCCCGATGAACTCGTCGAAGAGATGGATGCGGTCAACAATCCTGAAGACCCATCCGCCGGCTCGCGCAAGGTTCCATTCTCGAAGGTGATTTATATCGAGCAGGACGATTTCCGCGAGACACCGCCGCCCAAGTATTACCGCCTGTTCCCCGGCAATGAAGTGCGCCTGCGCTATGCCTATTTCGTCAAATGCACGCATGTGGTCAAGAACGATGCGGGCGAGGTGGTGGAAGTCCATGCGACCTACGACCCAACCACCCGCGGCGGCGACTCAGCCGATGGGCGCAAGGTCAAATCCACGATCCACTGGGTTTCCGCAGCACACGCAAAGGAAGTGGAAATCCGCATGTATGACCGCCTTTTCACCAAGGAAGACCCCGAAGAGGGAGACGAAGGATTCCTCAACTGCTTGAATCCCAAATCACTGGAGATTCTCACGGGATATGTAGAGCCGCTTCTCGCTACGCCTGAAGTTGGTTCGCGCTTCCAGTTTGAGCGCCTCGGCTACTTTTGTGTGGACAAAGACGCGACTCCCAAAAAGCCTGTGTTCAATTTGACAGTGAATCTCAAGGACGCCTGGGCGAAGATGGAGAAGAAGGGCAAGTAAGAGTCGGAACGCGGCGCTATAATTTAGGTAGAACAAGGAGTAACCCATGAGCGAAGAAAAACGCAAGTCCATGAGAGATAAACTTCCACCCGAAGTGTTGGAACACATGAAGGCTGCGCGGCAGGAAATGCGCAAAAGCATGGAGACCATCCTGCCGCCCGGCTTTTTGGAGCATCGCCACACTGCGCGCAAGGAAATGCTTCTCGCGTTTCGCAGCCTGATCGATGCCGCCATCAAGAAGACGGAAGAAAAATCTTCATAGATAAACGGACTCCAACGTCTCCTGACGTTGGAGTTTTTTGAACAGTCCAAAGTCTGGGGATTTTGGACGCCGATTGATTATCAGTACTTCACGAAAGCGCGTAATTGGCGGTCTCTACCGCCTGATTTGCGCTAGAGAGCGCACGCTGCGCAGTACGCGAGGCTTTCGTGATCTACTGATTAGTGAAACGGACGCCGCCCGCGCGCAAGGAAGAGGGTATAAAACAGCGCCACGCCTGCCCCACCGAATAGTCCCTGTGCCAGAAGAGTTTGACTGTCATACAAAATCGCCCCGGCGATCAGCAAACCAAGAAAGAATATCCCGCCCGTTAGCCGATTGACAGACTTTTCCAAATAACTGATCTGAAGGTTAACCAGCGGCATCTCCACATTCAACTGACCGCGCTCGATGCGTCCAAGTACGCGCTCCGTCCTGCCGGGAATGGCAAGCAGGGTTTTGAGAAAATCCCCCGCTTCATTCAAAAAGACATCGAAAGCCGAGCCGTTTTCACCCTCTGTGAGCTTCTTCGCATAAGGCGCAATTTGCAGCCACAGGTTAAAGTCTGCATTCAGCCCCGTACACATGCCTGAAAGGATGCCGAGAGTCCGACCAAGCAACAATAGGTTTTCAGGCAGCTGAAACGGCATGGACAAAAGCAATTCCCGAAACTGCAAACCGAATTTCATCATCTCATCGTGGCGGATGCTGCGCAGTTCATTCATGCTCATGCCCCAGAAGCGGTCAAAGACCTGCGTGCTGGCTTCCTCCAGCAATTTTGTGTTCGCGCTCGGGAGCAAAACCCCCAGGGTCTGATAGGCTTTGATCAATCGCGGCGCATCCTGCAAACCGACAGAAATCACCGCCTCGCGCAGGCCTTCCACAAGCCGGTCAGGCATGCGCCCGACCATGCCAAAATCAATGAACGTCAGGCGGAATTTAGTCGAACCGTCTTCCTCTTTTTCAGGCAACGGCAGGACGAATAAATTTCCAGGATGCGGGTCGGCGTGGAAAAAGCCATCCTCGAAAATCTGCTTCAAATAGGTTGCCAGCAGGCGGTCCGCCACGACGGCGCGGCTGACGCCTGCGGCGGTGATGGCATCGTAATCGGTGATCTTGATGGCGGTGACATCCTCCAGCGTTAGCACGCGGCGCGTAGTGCGAGTCCACACCACGCGCGGGACGTGTACGCCTCCATCGTCCTTGAAGTCGGCTCCAAACACCTCGGCATTTTTCCCCTCTGACAGATAATCCAGTTCCTCGCGGATGGTTGCCGCAAATTCCTCGACAATGGCAGGGACATCTGCCCGGTCACTGACGGGTTTGTATCGCTTGAGCCAGCCGCCCACCACTCGAATCGCGGACATATCCACTTCGACGACCTGCTCGATATTCGGGCGCAGGATCTTCACCACGACATTGTCGAAACCAGATGCCTCTGCATCATGCGGAAACAATCGCGCGCGATGGACTTGTCCCAGCGAGGCGGCGGCGACGGGGACTTTCTCAAAGGTGAGAAAAAGCTCCTCGATGACAGTACCAAGCTCGAGTTCGGTTTGGAGGCGGATGGGTTCATAGTCCACTGGCGGAACTTCATCCTGCAAGCCTGCCAGTTCATCGGTGATCTCAGGAGGAAGCACATCCAGCCGCGCAGACAAAAACTGCCCGACTTTGATCATCACGCCGCCAAGACGAATCGCCAACGCGCGAAAGCGGACAGCGATCTGACGTAAACGCTGTGGACGATTGCCTTTTGCCAGAAAAGCCAGACCGATCCGCCGCAGGAAAATATCCCAAAACACAATGCTCGCCGTGACGCGGGCGAAAAAGAGAACGATGCGCCAATAACGCATGCGCAGAACTGTTGATTTCATGAAGCCTCCATACCGGTTAATTGTAGCCCCATTATCCTTTTCGGCACGGTGACGAACGTCCGCGAATTGATGTGGCTTGAAATCGGTGACGCGCTTTCCTTGACAAGTAATCCATCTCTCATGTAAACTGCAACTACGTACCGCAAGATTTATCTTGCCATTTCAAAAAGCGACATAAATATCGCGGTACAAAATTTCAAAAGAAAGGAGCGCACTTCAAATGTCTTTGTATCTTCTACGTAAAAAATCCAACCGAACAACTTATTCCCTCGAAGTGCGTCACTTGACCGTTTAACTACGGCTTCAATTCCTGTGTCTTTCCAAACACGGCGCACCCCGCGCCGTGTTTTTTATTGTCTTTCTTCGTCATTGCGAGGAGGGCGACAGCCCGACGAAGCAATCCCTAGCTTAATCATAAGATTGCTTCGGGTTTCACCCTCGCACGCGTGCCTGCACACGGTATAGGCAATGACGAAATGAACGAAAGGAAAACCTCATGACCCAAACTACATCCGACCTGATCCGCGCCGCACGCGAAGCCTTCAACCGCGCCATCGCAGAGAAAGACTCTAAGCGCATCCGCCCGCTGCTCGCGCCGAGCTATCACCTCATCACAGGGCGCAGCGACCAGTTCCACGGAGGCGACGCGGAAGAAACACGCTGGGCAGAGCTTTTCAAATCCGACCCGACCGCCGTCTATCGTCGAACCCCGCGCGAGATCACCACCAACGAAGCCTGGGGCATCGCCGAAGAACTTGGGGACTGGCAGGGCGAGTATTCCATAAATGGCGCACTCGTCCACGCCTCGGGTGTCTATGCCGCCAAATGGCAGCGAACACAACAAAACAATTGGGTGTTGCAAGCCGAAATTTTCACTACAATTAAGTATGACGAGGCTTGCAACCCGCCCGACCCAATTTAGTACCGCAAGGTTCACCTTGCGTTCGTATTCGCAAAGTGAACTTTGCGGTACGATCAAGGAAAAAATCATGGACATCATCACAGGAAAGATCCTAAAACTCAACAACTGGCAGGACGGAAAAAGCATCGGTCTCGCCAAAGACGCTGGAAACAAAATGATCGCGGACGGCATGGAACGCGACGCGGCTCTAGCCGCGCTCGAAGCGGTTCGCCAGAACCCAGGCAGTTTCCTCGCCGACGCCTTGCTCGCGGACCTCGCCCGCGAGATTCTGCGCAAGAACCAAAACGACGAACCCAGCGCTGAAGACCTGCGCGAGTCGCCGCTGCCCTTCCCCATCTGGGGGGCGGATCACATCGAACAAGGCGCAATCCAGCAAATGGAAAACGCCATGCGCCTGCCCGTGACCGTCACCGGCGCGCTGATGCCCGATGCCCACGTCGGCTACGGACTGCCCATCGGCGGTGTGCTGGCGACGGAGAACGTCGTCATCCCCTACGCTGTCGGCGTGGACATTGCCTGCCGTATGCGCCTCTCGCTGTATGAAGTCTCGCCGATCCTCATCGGACAGAAGAAGGGCATGTTCGAGAACGCCCTATGGGACGAAACCGCCTTCGGCATGGGATCAAAGTGGACAGGCAGTAAGAAAGCCCAGCATCCCGTGTTGGATGATGATGCGTGGTACGCCACCCGCCAACTCAAGACACTCAAAGACACTGCCATGAATCAACTCGGCACGAGCGGCACGGGCAACCACTTCGTTGAATGGGGTTCGTTCAGACTGCACGAGCCGCTGTTTGGCTTGAAGACTGGCGAGTATCTTGCCCTGCTCTCGCACAGCGGCTCCCGCGGAGTCGGCGCACGGATCGCAGATCGCTTTAGCAAACTGGCGATGGAGAAGCATCCCGACCTCGATAAGAGCGTCCGTCACCTCGCATGGCTTTCACTGGATTCGGAAGACGGTCAGGAATACTGGCTCTCGATGGAACTGGCGGGAAGATTTGCATCAGCAAATCATTACATCATCCACAAACGTGTCGCAGCGGCGGTTGGATTGAAAGAAGTAGCGGCGGTTGAAAATCACCATAACTTCGCATGGCGCGAACAACTCCCTGACGGGCGCGAAGTCATCATCCACAGGAAGGGCGCCACACCCGCAGGCAGAGGCGTTCTCGGCGTAATCCCCGGCTCGATGGGAGATGCAGGCTACGTCGTTAGAGGAAGAGGCGTGAGCGAGTCGCTTGAATCCGCTTCACATGGGGCGGGTCGCAAAATGAGTCGCAAGGCTGCGCTCAATTCCATCAGCAGGCGCGAACGGGACGACTATCTCAAAGAGCGCGGCGTTACCCTGCTCGGCGGCGGCATCGATGAGTCGCCGCAGGCATACAAAGCAATCGATGAGGTCATCACCGCCCAGCGCGATCTGGTGGATGTGATCGGCAAGTTCACCCCGCGCATCGTCCGCATGGCGGATGAGGCGGGGGATACTTAGGAAAAAGGTCACGGAGATGACGCGCATCTCCGTGACCTTTTTCGTTTTTTGAAGTAACAAAAGCACCCTTTGCGCTTTTACCATCATGTCGACTCTCATGCGTAATTAATCTCGTACTCCAACACCTTATTTGCAGTTGCAGGGTTTGGCATTTTTTTGAAAAATTCATCTACCAAACCATGAACAAGTTTTTTGTCGCTATCATACGATTCGAGTTTTACTTCTATTTTTTGTATCTTCTCAAACATTGGGGGGAGAGTCTCTCAGCCCCACGACCAACCGAGGTTGAGTTCACGAGCGCGTTTTGTCACCAAAATGGGCATGGTCTGGGCGCGCGTCAGCAAATGAAACAAGGATAAATCCCGCGTTACGCACGGCCTGCCCGCGTTCCCCTGAAGGTGTCCGGCGGGCAGGCGATGAATGTAACCCCGTTTCTATCCCCCCAGTGCTGCCGATCCCCTACACGGCGGTACTCATCTACTACATATATGCAAGTACGGTTCGATTTTCTTCCATTTTCGACGCGCTGATTTTGGAAAAATTCAACGCGCCCGTTTCAGTTGCCAACCCCGCGCAATGACCATATAATCAGCCCGACACATCCCCGCCCCCCGGAGAACAAAGTGAACGTGGAAGCCAAAGACATTCGACCCAAATTGGAGGAAGCGCTGAAGGCATTGGCGGAAGCCAGAGGCGAAGAATTGGCGCGCCGAATCAAGCCGGTCCTCCTTGCCAACCTGGACCGGGGACGGATTCACGCCTTTACAGAGGGGCAGGCGGATCGCATCCACGCCTATGCCTGGCGCGTCGCCGACGGTTTTTCCTCCCTCCATGCTTACCTTCACCAACTCCAGATCGAACGCGACCCCGATGCCTGGGCTCCGCTCTACGCCCGCATGCAGACCTGGACATACAACTTCTTCCTCAGAAAGAACTTCACCGCCGACGACCACACCCGCGATCTCGCGGTCGAATGCGCGCACGAGGCGGCGATCCACCTGCTCAATGCCCACTTCCCCTACGATACCGACTTCGACCCGTGGGCGCACATCCTCGTCCAGAACGCCTGCCGCAAATTCATCCACAACTCCATGAAGAAATCCGTCGTGCCGCAGGAGAAACAAGTCGAACTGGAGGACGACCTGACGAATCCCAACGACCTCCTGCTGGAGGCGCAATTCCTGCACAAGGAACTTGGCGACGACCTGGCTTCCGTCCTGGCGCAACTCTCCGAAGCGCGTCGCAGCGTGATCCAGATGCTCTACTTCGACGAACTGGAAGTGGAGGAGATCGCCCAAAAACTGGGCAAAAGCGTGGGCGCCGTCTACAGTTTGCACTTCAACGCGCTGGCAGACCTGCGGAAGGTTTTGAGTACAATCAGGGATAACCTATATGAATGAGAATGTAAATCCCCGAAAGTCAGCTGCGCTGAAAAAGCTGGCTGAACACCTCGCGGCGCTCGACGCCCGGAACGATTCCATTTCGTTCATGGAAAGTGACATGATATCCTTAATCCTCAGTGGGACACTGAACGGCGAAAACCTGCCCCGCCAATACCCGGACTTTCACCGACAACTGCTCGGGAAGCCCGAATTAAGGCAGGCATTTCTCGACGCGCTCGAAGCCGTGGAAGCCGAACGCGCTGGCACAATGCTGCCCCTGCCAGACCCGGAAACGCAACTCGATTTCCTCGCCCGTCAGCCCTCGGCGCCCGTGGTGCAAACGTTGGGAGAGAACTGGCGCGCCACGTTACAGCGGTCACTCGAACAGATCCAAGCCGTCTTCTCTCCGCCCGAACTGGCGTATCGCGCCGACCCGATGATCGAAGAACCGTGGTTCACGTTATTGCGCGAAGAAATCACAGCGGACGAGGGAACCTACACTCTCGCGCTGGATTGCACCCTCTCGGACGATCTCGACAATGCCCTGGCCGCATACCTGACCCTCGCCGTGACGCTCAATGCGCCAGCGGTATCCGCCCGGTTTCCTTTGCGCGTCAACCTGCAATGGGGCGAGTATCAGGAAAGCGTATGGATCGCAGAGGAGGGGCGGGCGAGATTCCCCGATATTACCTTGGTCAAAATCTTCGACCCAGCGCTGGAAGAACTCCAGGCAGGGCTGAGTCTGACCCTCGAAACCGCGTCGTAAAGCTGGTGACAGTCACGGTTGGGAAGTGAACGTCCCGAAGGCGATCCTTCGGGACGTTGTGCAATGATTATCCCCCGGTACTATGGCTTCTGCTGACCCCTGTTACCTCAGCCTGCTTTCGCAAGCAGGGTTGCCTTACGGCTTGGTAACAGGTCTCCCCAGGTGGTCCCTGAGCCTGTCGAAGGTGATCCCTGATCCTGTCGAAGGGTAAGAACGTTGGCATTCTCTGCGCGTTCGGCTTGTTTACTCCCCAAGTCCTTGATTGCATTAGGCTTCATTGTCTTGTGCCAACCCGCCTGACTTGGATAGCCTCATACATGCTTTGTGTTCCTCGAACCGCAGGTTTGCTTCCGGCTCTGCGTAGCGTCCAGACCTTGCCTCACGACAACGCCCTTGCCTTCCGCTAATGGTTGGTGCAATCCGCCGAAGGCGTCCATAAGGGTCTTTCACCCTCTAGTACCCAAACAACATGAGGATGTAGGGCAAAAGCGGCGAACTTCAGCCGCTTTTGCCCCTCCACTTTTAGGTTGTTTGGGCACTAGCCAACGCCCATACTGGGCGCACACAAAAAAAGCCGCCTTTTGCAAGGGCGGCTTTTTCATTCAGCAAATAATATCTTTAGTTTTTCGTTTTCATAAAAAGACCGCGCCGAAAAAGGCGGATCGCCAAATTTCATTTGATGGATTTGTCCGAGCAGGATCGGCAGATCCTCCACAACCGGAAGATGATCCAACGCCTCTTTCTGGACCCATTCGGCTGTTCCCTCCCGCGAAGTCTTTATCTCCCCCCGCACATTTTCTCCGCACACCACAAACAAGAGGACGCCGATATCCCCGGTATCCACGATCACCGTGCCGCACAGCCAAAGATCGGCAGTGACGCCTGCCTCTTCAAGCAGTTCGCGCCGTGCGGCAGAGATGAGGTCTTCCCCGCGCTCCACATGGCCGCCAAGCCCGTTGTATTTTCCCGCCCACAGGCGTTTTGTGGGCGCACCCTTCATTAACAAATACTCATCCCCGCGACGGACAAAAATCGCCGTGCGGGGGATGAGCATATATCGGTCTTTCGTTATACCTTGATCTGAGACAGGCATCTCGAAGTACGCTGACTTTAGTCCGCCAGGTCGCTCACATCTTCAGCGGCGACGTCGTCCTTCACGTAATCCGCCAGAGACGGCTGAACCTTCACCGCATGGATGAATTTATCGGTGTATTGCTTCGTGTCCTTCACGCCTAGCAGGTTGAACAGTTTATCGAACTGTGCCTCCCAAGCCGCGCCAAGTTTCGCATGGGCAGATTCGGGCAGGGCATACGCCCTGGCTTTGAACGGACCAATCGCATTCTTGCGAACCTTGTAATAGAACTGTTCGTCCGTCATGCCGGGCTTGCGGTCTGCGGCGGAGTTGACGTCCAACCAGGCATACATCTCTTCGCGGAAATCATCGGGGATGTTATCAAAGAACATGGTCGCAAAATTCGTGGCAAGATGAACTTCGATTGCTTCATGCTGCACAAATTTATTGAAATTCTCTTCCGGCACAGTGGATGCGCCATGCTGGACGGTTCCGCCCATGCCGTATTCCTTGCGGGAAACACGGCTGAGGTCACGCAGCACATCGAAGGCAATATTCACTTCGGCAATCGAGCCATCCGGCAGGACTGTACCGCCGTGGGAAGTGCCCGTCAACACACTAATCTTGCTCAAGCCGGGTTTGCCCGGGGAAAGTTCCTTCATTTGGACAGTGTAGGCATCCATGTAGGCGCGCAATTCAGGTTCGGTGGAGTTGTTGGTGCCTACTTCGCCGATCTCGCCGCCAATCGACACCGTCACGCCAGCAGGTTCGTTGTTGCGGATGAAGGTGGAAAGTTCAGCGGAAAGTTTGCTATTCAGCGCCTGTTGTTCTTCCACGGTCGGCAGGTGGATATCTACAAGTGTAGAGGTATCCACGTCAATATTATAGAAACCGGCTGCCATCGCTTCAATGGAAAGGTCACGCACGGCTTGCAATTCCGCTTCGGCGTCCGCCATGTAACGTTTGGCAGAGACCTGAAAATGATCGCCCTGAATAAACACAGGGCCGACAAATCCCTCGGCGATGGCGGCAGCGAGGATATTCGTGGCATATTCGGCGGGACGTTGGGCGGTGTAACCGATTTCAGAACGGGCAATTTCAAAGATGAAAGCGCCTGCATTTATTTTATTTGCAGCGCGGAACATGGCGCGTGCAGCGTGGTGAGACAGCGCCCGCAGGTTGAAGGCGGGAATGGTGAAGGTCATCGGCGCATCCCCGCGTCCGCGCGCCATGTACAGGTCGTGGATGGAGGCGGGGACGACGCCCAATTCCAGGGCGGCGCATCTGACGAGATAACGGGACCAGCCCACAGTTGAGTCTGAGCCGAGCGCAGAACGTTCCACTAATTTACCGACGTTCTTCCTGAATTTATCCGCATCCAGCACTTTTACAGTTGAACCTTCAACTGCAAGGCTATTTTCTACAAGGTCAAGCAATTCTTTAACGGGGGTAGACATACAAAGCTCCTAAGCAATTAATGATAACTTGATTATAACTGGGATTAAACGATATAATTGCCATGCCGCGAAACGATTTAATCACATGTTCGTACATTACGGCAGGAGGCTCAAATGAGTGACTTTTTTGAAAAAGTAAGCAGTCAGGTGGACCCGTTCAAGAAGCTGGCATCGTACATCCCCGGCTTCAGCGGGTACGTGGAGCGGCAGAACCGCCGCGATGCAGACAAGATCCTGCGCGAAACCGTGGCGCGCCGCTTCGAGGAACACTGGAAACGCGCATCCGAATTGCAGGTGGAACTCGTCAGCAGCGGCATGATCAAGTACGTGGACGACATGGAAAAAGCCGCACTCGCCCTGCGGACCTTCATTGACAAGATCAGCACCGCCGCACGCGGCTACTCTGGCTTGTTCGATGCCGTGAAGATCAACGAGAAGGAACTCGAAGCGATCTATCAATTCGACGCCGCTTTCTTTGACCTTGGCGACCAGGTCGGCAGCGCGCTGCACAACGTGGAAATCAGCATGGGCGATGAAGAGGCTTTGCCTGCCGCCATCCGAAACCTCACCACTCTGGCCCGCCTCGCGGTTGAAACATTCGAACGCCGCTCTGAGGTGGTAACAGGAAGTCAATAATTTTCAGGTAGGGACACGGCATGCCGTGTCCCTACGGATATTAACATGTGGCACAAATATATCAACGCAACATCCACTGATGAAGTCATAAAAATCCTTGCAGAAAAACGGGAGCACGCCCGTGTTGTCGCGGGTGGCACAGACCTCATTCTCGAACTCGAACGCGGCGTCCGCAAGGATTTGGACACGCTCATCGACGTCACACGAATCCCCCAACTTGATCAGATCATAATTGACGAAGATGATGTCATCCACCTCGGCGCGCTGGTCACCCATAACGACTGCGCGGCGTCCGAACTCATCCGCAAACGGGCCTATCCATTGGCGCGCGCCGCATGGGAAGTGGGCGCGCCGCAGATCCGCAATCGCGGTACGGTCGCGGGCAACCTCATCACCGCCTCACCTGCCAACGACACCATCACCCCGCTGATGGCGCTCGATGCAAGCGTCACACTGCTTTCCAAACGCGGCGAGCGCATCGTCCCATTGAAAGAGTTTTATACGGGCGTCCGCAAGAGCGTGATGCAGGCGGACGAAATGCTGGTGAGTATTTCCTTCCCTGCGATGACAACCACGCAGCGCGGGACGTTCATCAAACTGGCGTTGCGCCGTGTACAGGCGATCTCGCTCGTGAACGTGGCGGTCATTCTTAATCTCGAAGCTGATGCCGTTAAATCGGCATCCATCACACTGGGAGCGGTGACCCCCATCATCACTCACGCTGAAAAAGCGGAAGCATTCCTCACTAATAAAAAGTTGACGGACGAGAACATTGCCCAAGCCGCCGAACTCGCTGTGGAATCCGCCACCCCGATTGACGATGTACGCGGCTCGGCAAGTTATCGCCGCGAGATGGTGCGCGTCGTCACCCAACGCGGACTGACCGCCATCCGTGACGGCAACGAGGAAGCAGGCATGCCGAAGAAACCGATCCTGCTGGTGAACGAAATGACAGCAGGTAATGGACAGCAGACAGCCGGAACATTCCCCGAATCCCCGATTGAAACAACCATCAACGGTAAAAAATACTCCTTCACCAGCGGACACAGCAAGACGCTCCTGCGTCTGCTCCGTGAAGAAGGTATGCTGACTGGCACGAAGGAAGGCTGTGCCGAGGGCGAATGCGGCGCATGTACCGTCTTCCTCGACGGACAAGCCGTCATGTCCTGCCTGGTGCCTGCCCCCCGCGCACATGGCGCCGACATCGCCACGGTGGAAGGATTGGCAAACGGCGCACAACTTCACCCAGTACAGGAAGCCTTCGTGGAACATGGCGCTGTCCAATGCGGATATTGCACACCCGGTTTTCTGATGTCTGGCGCAAAGCTGCTGGAAGAACAGCCTAACCCCACCCGCAATGAGATCGAACAAGCCATTACCGGCAATCTCTGCCGTTGTACCGGCTATTACAAGATCGTGAAAGCGATCGAAGACGCCGCAAAATCAACCACCTGAGGTCCACATGGGAAAATATTCTAGAGTTCGAAAAAAAGAACTTCCAAAATCAGATGGACCCCATGTCATCTGGCGCGGTATCGGATGCCTGATGATGATTATCATTCCGGTTATCTCTTTCGCCGCCGGATACGAGACCATCAACTACGGCATCGAAAACAACTGGGCTATTCCCTACCAATTACTCGGCACGCCGCAGTTCCCTGATTTCTTTTACAGATCCAGTGGAATTATGGCGCTTCTCAGCCCGATCGCATCAGTGAGAAATTTCTACGGATATTTGGCCGCAGGTCTGTTTTACATGATTATGCTGGGCGGCATTACTTCCGTTGCCTATGCCATCGTTTACCGTATCACTGGGCCCTCCCGCTACGGCCCGCTCGATGTGCCAGCCCCCAATATCAAAGTAAAACGATACAAACGATAGGAAACCATGACTGACCATTCCATCGGAAAATCACACAAGCGCATCGATGCGAGAGACAAGGTCACGGGCGCAGCAAATTACTCCGGCGACCTTGCCATGCCCGGTATGTTGTATTTGAAAACACTGTTTGCCGAGAGAGTTCACGCGCGCGTAAAAGATATTCGCACCGAAAAAGCGCTGGCAGCGCCCGGCGTTGCGGCAGTGTACACAGCGAAGGACATCCCCGTCAACGAATACGGCTTGCAAATCCCGGATCAGCCAGTGCTGTGCGGTCCGGGCGCCAGCAAGCCGCATACCGACATCGTCCGTTTCGTGGGCGACCAGGTCGCAGTCGTAGTGGCAGAGTCTGAGGTCCAGGCGGATGCGGCGCTGAAATTGATCGAGGTGGACTACGAAGACCTTCCGCCTCTGACCGACCCGATCACTGCCATGCAGCCCGGAGCGCCGATCCTACATCCAGACAGGGGTGACTCGAATATCTGCGTCCATTACAAAATCCGCAAAGGGAACATCGAGGATGGATTCGCAAATGCGGATGTGATCGTTGAAGGCGAGTACCATACTCCAGTGCAGGAACATGCCTATCTCCAGCCCGAAGCGGGACTGGCGTACATCGACGAAGAAGGGCGCATTGCCATCGTCAGCGCAGGTCAGTGGACACACGCAGACCGCAAGACCATTGCCCACGCGATGGGCATGGAAGAGGAACAGATCCGCGTGATCTACCCGGCCATCGGCGGCGCATTCGGCGGACGCGAAGACCTCTCGATACAGATTGTCCTCGTGCTGGCGGCATGGAATTTGAAACGACCCGTGAAGACTATTTGGTCGCGTCGCGAGTCGATCATTGGACATGGAAAACGCCATGCGGTTATCTTGCGCGCCAAATGGGGCGCAACCAAGGACGGCAAAATCGTCGCTGTGGAAAACGAGATCATCGGCGACGGCGGCGCGTACATGTACACCTCCAACAAAGTGCTTGGCAACAGCGCCATCACCTCGACGGGACCGTATTTCATCCCCAATGTAAAAACAGATGTGTACGGCGTGTACACCAACAACCTGCCCGGCGCAGCCTTCCGTGGGTTTGGCGCGCCGCAAGCCCTCTTCATGGCGGAAAGCCAGATCAATAAACTTGCTGAAAAACTGGGCATGGACCCGGTTGAGATGCGCTTAAAGAATGCGTTACGTGATGGCGACACCCTCGGCGTTGGGACACCCGCACCGGGACCCGTGAGCGTTGTCCAATGCATCGAAGCGGCGCGAGATAAATTTGAATGGAAAAAAGAGCGGAAGACAAAAAGCGGTAAAAAGAAAAGCGCGGCAACTCTTGTACGCGGACGCGGCTTTGCGGCTGGCTTTAAGAATGTGGGGTTCTCTTTTGGCTACCAGGAAAACTGCTGGGCAAAAGTGGAAATTCATGGAAACGGCAGGATCGAGCGCATCATCCTCCACCAGGCAGGCGCGGAAGTGGGTCAGGGACTGCACACAGTTATTGTGCAGATGGCATCCCAGGTATTGGGTGTCCCTGAGAACATGATCGAGGTACGCTCCTCCGACTCTGCGACACAGGGGAATCCAGGCTCTGCCTCCGCTTCGCGCCTGACGTTTATGGCTGGCAACTCCGTCAAGGGGGCGGCGGAACTGGCGCTGGCAAAATGGAACGCCGAAGAACGCCCTGCCATTGCCGAATTTCAGTATCTTGCCCCGCGCACCACGCCCATGGACAAGGAAACGGGCTACTCGACGCCCAATTTCCAATATGCATATGTGGCGCAAGCCGCCGAAGTGGAAGTGGATACAGAGACGGGACATGTGCGCGTGATCCGCATCACGTCTGCGGATGATGTTGGCAAAGCCATCAACCCGGAACTTGTCGTCGGACAAATCGAAGGCGCAATTGTACAGGCGTTTGGTTACGCCATGATGGAAGAGTACAAGACCAAAGACGGCAAAGTTCTCACCGACCAGTTGAGCACCTATCTGATTCCCACGATTTGGGATATTCCTGAAAAAGTGGAATCGGTACTGGTCGAAGTCCCAGACCCGAATGGACCGTGGGGCGCGCGCGGCGTAGGCGAACTTCCGTACCTGCCGGTGGCTCCCGTCATCGCGGCTGCCATCCATGATGCGACAGGGGTATGGATCAACGAATTCCCATTCACGCCAGAGCGCGTGCTGCGAGCGCTTGGAAAAATAAATTAACCTGTAGCAGGGGCATGATATATCATGCCCCTGCAAAAGTAAATGTCCTTCCCCTTTTTTGATGAAACCAAAGAACTGAACGAATTCACCCGCAAATCGCCGGGCGGATCGTTCCTTGCGCTGACGGACGGAGTCACTCACTATCAACTCAGCGGACAACAGGATGGCATCCCGGTTGTATTGGTGCATGGTTTTTCCGTACCTTCATTCATCTTTGACCCAACCTTCAAGTTTCTGGAAAACTCAGGGTTTCGGGTTCTGCGATATGATCTGATCGGACGCGGGTTTTCAGACAAGCCCAATCTGCGCTATGATATTCACCTGTTCGTCAAACAACTCAAGGAACTACTGGATGCGTTCGACATGCAAAAAGTGGACCTGGTCGGGCTTTCGATGGGCGGACCCGTGACTGCCGCCTTCATCGAGAAATATCCGCGCTACGTCCGCAAGCATGTGCTGATCGACCCGTCTGGCGCGCGGCGTGTGGAATTGCCGCCCCTGCTCAAGATGGTGAAAATGCCCATTCTTGGCGAACTGCTCCTCGGTCTGTTCGGAAGCGGGAGCATGGTCAAGGGTATTGCGGCTGATCTATTCGACCCGGATCTGGTGGAAGTGTTTCAGGAGAAATACAAGATCCAGATGCAGTATCAGGGTTTCAAGCGCGCGATCCTTTCGACCATGCGAAACGGAATGCTGGATTCGTTCATGGGTACGTATGCAAAAATTGGCAGCCTGAAAAAACCAACCCTGCTCTTTTGGGGCGAGAACGACGCCACCACTCCTTTTGAAGACCACACCCTCGTTTTGCAAACCCTGCCTCACGCAGAATTTCACGCCATCCCAAATTGCGGGCACATTCCGCATTATGAAAAACCCGATGTCGTGAACCCGATAGTACTGGAGTTTTTATCAAGATGAACGCCATTAAGAATTTCATCAACCGTCACCGCTACAACATCGCTGTTTTCGTTTTACTGAACATCGCCTGCCTCGTCTGCATCTTGCTGGTGGCGGCGCGGGTGGCATACACCGATTCGATCCGCCACACAGGCCTGATCTGGAATCTCTTCCTCGCGTGGATACCCTTCATCCTCGCTTATTTTGCCTATAGCATTTCGTGGAAGCGCATCTGGGTGTACATCACCATCCCGATCATTGCGATCCTTTGGCTGGTCTTCTTCCCAAATGCTCCGTATATGCTCACAGACTTGCAAGACCTGGCACGTTCGGGCGGGGTCGGCGCGCCTCTTTGGTATGATGTCATTATCGTGGTCTGGTGCTCGTGGACGGGGATGCTGCTGGGAGTGATCTCACTCTATCTCATGCAGGATATCGTCCTGCGGAACTTCGGGCGCGTTTCGGGCTGGTTCTTTGTTTTCGTCATTTCAGGGATGAGCAGTTTTGGCATTTATATTGGGCGCTTCGTGCGCCTGAACTCATGGGATATCCTGCAAAGCCCAACGGAAACAGCCATGGAAATTCTGGGACTCGTCATCGACCCGTCCATGCGCCTGGCGGCCTTCACCGCGCTCTACACCTTCTTCTTCCTGTTCGTTTACCTTTTGCTTTATTCGTTCAGTCATATGCTCCACACCCACACCAGCATCAACGAGGCCTCGAATGGCTATCAATAACCCACCCCTTATTTTCATCCGCGGCGGAGGCGACCTCGCAACCGGGGCGGCACTTCGCCTGCATCACGTTGGCTTTCCCGTTGTCATCCTCGAACTTGCGTCCCCTACCTCGGTACGGCGCAGCGTCTGCTTTTCGGAGGCGGTGTACGAGAGGGAGCACACCGTTGAGGATGTAACCTCAAGGCTTGTATCGGCAGACCAGTTACAAGTCACGTTGGAGGCGGGGGAAATTCCCGTGCTGGTTGACCCGAATGCAGATGTCCTCCGCAATCAATTTTTGACGAGTCCGCAATCCACTTTTTTGGTGGACGCGCGACTCATGAAGACGAAACCCGAATCGCTGCCGATTCAACTCCCGCTTCACATCGGACTGGGACCTGGTTTCTCCGCAGGGGAGAATTGCCATGCTGTGATAGAAACCCGCCGCAGTCACACCCTCGGCAGGGTCTATTGGGAGGGCAGCGCCCAAGCCGACAGCGGACAGCCCGAAGGCGACCCGCGCCGTGTTCTGCGCGCGCCCGCAAATGGGTTTGTAAATCCGCTCAAGAAAATCGGGGAATATTGTACGGAAGGGGAAAAGATCGCAGTAGTCCACAAGAAGCCAGTGCTCAGCCCGTTCGACGGCGTGTTGCGCGGACTGATGCACCCCCGCGTGGAAGTGACCAAGGACATGAAGATCGGCGATATTGACCCGCACAACGACGCCAGTGTCTGCTCCCTTGTTTCGGATAAGGCGCTTGCAGTGGGGGGCGGTGTATTGGAGGCTGTGCTGGTGAAATTACGGGAGTGGGAATGACCATACCCAGCGCGGTCACAAATTTATTTCAATTAATGCCGCGCGAGCATCTCACGATCAAAAATGGAGGGATTGGTATATAACCCGGCCTGCAATTGGGCGCGGGCACGCTCCACATCCTTCATGATGGGTTGGATGCCGTCATAGACATCATCGCAGATCAGCACACCCAAATTCACGCGCAGCCCCAATCCCTGGTTATGATTTTCAACAAAGCGTTTCATCCCATCACGCACACGCCCGACGATCTTGAGCGGCGCTTCCGGGGAGGGGATATCCTCTATCAGCGTAAGGAAAACCCCATCGTAGGACGACCATGCAATCGTGTCGGTGGGGCGAAGCGTCACACGGAACTGGTCCGCCAGTTTGCGGAAAAAGGCGTTCTGCTCCTCCACATCCAATTGCTTTTTGACATCCGCCAGCGGGGTTAATTCAGCGAACAGCACCCCAAACCGCCGAAACGGACTTTGCTTGATGCGCTCCAATGAAAAGGCGAGGCGCACTGTGAAAAAGGATTTGGTGTATAAGCCTGTGACCTTATCATGGGTCGGCTCGTTCATGGCTCCCTGGGTGGCTTGCAGGCGCTGGACAAGGTTGCTCAGTTGGTGAATATCCACAGGTTTGAGCAGGAGCAAGTCTGGCTCCACAGGGAGGGCATCGGCATACGGCGCGTATGCAGTGATCACCACCACAGGGACGCTTTTCAGGCGGGTGTCGTCGCGCATGCGTTTCAAAATTTCCACCCCTGAGAGTCCTGGCAACTGCAGGTCGAGCAGGACAATGTTGGGTTTAATCTCCTGCAGCCGATCCATGGCGTCCATGCCGTTCATAACAATCTCTGTTTGATATCCCGCAATATCCAACACATGGCGGAATAATGCCAGGATATCGCGGTCATCTTCGACGATCAATGCAATCGGTTTATCCATGCCTTTACCCTTCGGTTGACTATAAAAAATAAAACCCATGCATATTATACGTCCTTCATTCGATTCCCAGAGGGCGAATTCGTTGCAAAAGTGTCCAATTTTATGCAATTTCAGTAAATCACAGATTAAGCGGAATGCAGACTTTAGTCTGCATTTTTGCAGAGACAAAGCGGACTGAAGTCCGCACTCCGGAGCAAATTCGTGGTTTACTGAATTTCCTTATCTTCTCAATAACCTGGGGACGGCAATACACCGTCCCGAAGGCTTGTCCTGAGCCTGTCGAAGGGTTTCCTTGAAAAACATGGTTGAGCCGCTCAACCTTCGGGACGTTCCCACTTCTTTTTGAGATGATACGATTTCACGGCGAAATGGATTTGGGTGCATTTCAACTGAAATAAAACACACCCAATCGATTTTTACAAGGGACCTGCGTTACAATCAGCAATTCCAAATCTGAATCTAACAATCTCAACGCAAAGCCGCCAAGACGCTAAGATTTTGACCTTTCCTCGACGGAATCGGCAAGAGTACCATCTGGCGCAGGGGCAATCCTAAAAATGCCTTGCGGCCTTGCGTCTTTGCGTTAAGGTTTGGCATCTTTGCCTTCTACACAATTTTAGATTTGGAATTGCTGCGTTACAATCTACCCAGACCGCCCTCTACCCCATGCCTCCCACCCAATCCAACGACCCCTTGCACGGCATCACACTTGAAATGCTCCTCGCCCGCCTTGTGGAAGAATACGGCTGGGAGGAATTAAGCGCGCGCATCCCCATCAAATGCTTTACGGATAACCCGAGCATCAAATCCAGCCTGAAATTTTTGCGGAAGACTCCCTGGGCGAGGAAGAAGGTGGAAGATTTGTATTTGACGTTAATTTCTTGACCCAGACCTCTGAGGTCATCTCCATCTGCATTACAATCCCTCCCATGAATCTTCTGCGCGCCCTGCGGCTTGACCAGCCGACTGAAACCCAACCCGTTATCAGCCTCGTCGGAGCGGGAGGCAAAACCACGGCCCTCTTCCAACTCGCGCGGGAACTGCCAACCGCTAAAGGCCAGTCGCTGTTTGTCACAGCCACCACCCACCTTGGCATCTGGCAGATTCCGCTGGCAGACCATCACATCATCGCCAGAGACATAAGCGACCTGCACAGCATCCCACCGGAAGGCATTACGCTGGTCACAGGCGAGATCGAAGGAGACAGGACAAAACCCGTCAGCGAAAGCGTCCTTGATTGGCTACACGAAAACACAAAAACGCGAAACCTCCCGCTGCTCATTGAAGCGGACGGTTCCCGTCAAAAGCCGCTAAAGGCTCCCGCTGCACACGAACCGCCAATCCCCCATTTCACCAACACCGTCCTTCACATCACTGGTTTAAGCGCACTCGGCAAACCCTTGCATGAAGACCATGTCCACCGTGCCGAGAGCTACGCGCAACTCAGCGGTCTTCCGCTCGGCGCGCCAATCACGCCGCAAGCCATCGTCACCACCCTGTCTCATCCACAGGGCGGGCAGAAGAACATCCCGCCACAGGCAAAGCGCATGGCCCTGCTCAACGGAGCCGACACGCCCGAACTACAAGCCATCGGCGGCGGCATGGCAAAATCCCTGCTGCACCATTTTGATGCAGTCCTGCTCGGCTCCCTCCGAAAACCTGAAAACTTCAAGACCTTTGAGCGTGTCGCAGGCATCATCCTCGCCGCAGGAGAAGCGACCCGGTACGGGTCACCCAAACAATTGCTGGATTGGAAAGGCAAGCCCTTCGTGAGACAGGTCGCCGAAACCGCGCTTCAATCTGGACTTGAGCCTGTTGTGGTCGTTACCGGCTCTCACCACGCTGACGTTGAATCTGCCCTGCAAGGCCTGCCCGTCACCATCGTCCACAACGCGGAGTACAAGCAAGGGCAGAGTACTTCAATCAAGGCGGGGATCCAATTCCTCAACTCCTCCTCAACTTCCGGGGGAGGCCGGGCGGGGGCGGCAGTCTTTCTTCTCGCAGACCAGCCACAAATCCCTGCAGAAGTTATCCGCGCCCTGGCTGATGCACACACTCGCAGCCTGCCCCCCATCCTCGCGCCGCTCGTACTCGAAGAACGCCGCGCCAACCCTGTGCTGTTCGATAAGGCTGCCTTCCCGGACCTCCTGCAACTGACAGGTGATATCGGCGGACGCGCCATCTTCTCAAAATACAAAGTAGAATATATCCCTTGGCACGACGACATCTTATTAATGGACGTTGACAGGCCTGAAGATTATCAAAGATTGATCAATATTGAAAAAAATTAGGAATACACCATGATCACAGCCATTGTTCTCGCCGCAGGCGAATCCAAGCGAATGGGCGAACCGAAAATGCTGATGCCTTGGGGCAGAAGCACGGTATTGCAAACCGTTATTTCCACACTCCAAACAGCGGGCATCAAGGATATTCTCGTTGTCACGGGCGGAGCGCGGGAGCAGGTGGAACGGCTAATCGGGCAAACCGTCCAGACAGTCTACAATGAAGATTACAAAAAGAGCGAAATGCTGCATTCCATCCAATTAGGGTTGGCGGCGAAAATGCGAGAGGCGAGCGCCGCGCTCATTTGTCTCGGCGACCAGCCCCAAATCGAGAGAGGCAGCGTGCGGAGTGTCTGCGACGCGTTCCTGAAAACAAAATCCAGGCTTGTTGTGCCGAGTTATCAAATGCACAGAGGACATCCGTGGCTGGTGGCGCGGGCGCTTTGGGATGAGATCCTGCTCATGCATGAACCTGAAACCATGCGTGATTTCTTGAACAGGCACAAGGATAAAATCCACTATTTGAACCGCGACACCCCCTCCATCCTGCAAGACGTGGATACCCCGGAAGATTACTTGAAATATAAACCGCCCCTGTGATACACTCGCCCCACTTTGAAACTGGGAGCTGGCATGAAATACTATGTGATCGTAAACCCAACCTCGGGGCGCGGACTTGGCGCAAAATCCATCCCCCAAATTGAATCCAACCTAAGAGAAAGCGGGTTGGATTTTATACTTGTGCAGACCGAACGCATCTGGCACGCCGCCGAACTGGCGGAAGGCGCGGCGCGCGATGGGTATGATGTGATCGTGTGCGCCAGCGGAGACGGCACGGTGAACGAAGCCATCAACGGCATCATGCGCGCAAAAATGGCGGGCTTCAACAGCGCGGCATTCGCGGTGTTGGGTATCGGCACAGGCAACGATTTTGCGGGCGGCACGGGCATCCCCACTAATTTGACCGACGGCTTGAAAGCCTTGAAGGAAAACAAGCGCAGGAAAATTGACATCGGACTGGTGAAGGGCGGCGACTATCCCGAAGGACGATACTTTGGCAATGGCATTGGCGTCGGGTTCGATGCCGCGGTGGGTCACGAAGCCGTCAAAGTCCGCTGGGCGCGCGGTTTGCCGGCCTATCTGATCGGCGTCATCAAAACCGTCTTCCTCTATTACAATCCCGCGCAGGTGGAGATCGTTTTGGATGGCAGCGAGACGATCAAGCAACGCTCGCTGATGATCTCTGTGATGAACGGCAGGCGCATGGGCGGCGGCTTTCAAATGGCTCCCGACTCCCAGGCGGATGATGGATTGTTCGACCTCTGCATCGCCGAAACCGCTTCCAAGGGGCGCATCCTGCAAATGATCCCCCATTTCATCAAAGGGACACAGGCGGGATTGCCCGAGATTCAAATGAAACGCGCCAGAACGGTTTCGATCAAATCCCTGGATGTGACCTTTCCCGCACATGCCGACGGCGAGTTTATCTGCCTCGACGGCTCTCACCTGACCCTTGAACTGCTCCCACAAGAATTGGAAATCATCCACGCCTAAGAGAGCGTTTCTTAAGTCAGACCCTAAAGGTTTTTGCCGCAAAACAGGTATCATCTCAATAATTTGGGGTGAACTCCCAGACCCTAAAGGTTTTTCTGTCAGATTGGGTACTTTGCTGGCAAAATACGCTGTTCGACAAGATAATTTGGCCAGCGAGGGAAACCTTTAGGGTCTTTGCCTACGAGTTAAGAAACAGTCTCTAAGTGCATTTTTATCTTTTTATATATCAAACCAAGTCTTCATGAAAACTTTCTCCCTCTGGTTAATCACCTTCATCCTTCGCTTTTATTTCCGCCTCACCCTGCGGCTGGACGCACCTGACGTAGATAAAATCCCCGCGCAGGGACCGTTGATCGTCATCGCCAATCACACCGGACAGATCGAAGTACCCGTCCTTGCCACGCTGCTGCAACCGCGCAAGATCACAGGCTGGGCAAAAGCGGAGGCCTTCGATAATTTACTGCTGCACTGGGTCTTCTGGGCATGGGACATCATCCCCGTCCATCGTGGTGAAGCGGATATCAGCTCCCTCAAACGCGCGTTGAGAGCCATCGAGCAGGGCAGCATTTTTGGCATCGCCCCCGAAGGTACGCGCAATAAAACAGGGCGGCTGCGCCGCGCCCTGCCAGGGACGGTTATGCTTGCGCTACGTTCAGGCGCGCCCATCGTCCCCGTGGTTCATTGGGGAGGTGAAGTTTTCCTCAAGAACCTGAAATCCTTCAAGCGCACCGATTTTCATCTGCGGGTTGGCGAGCCGTTCAAGATCAATGTGGAGGGTGTGAAAGTCACTGCCGAGATCCGCCAACAGATCGTGGACGAGATGATGTACCGCATTGCAAAAATCCTCCCAGAAGAGTATCGGGGCGAATATTCCGATTTGAGCAAAGCCAGCGAAACATTCCTGGTTAATATCTGACTCTACTGCAAAAAGATTTAAACTCAACGGACACGAAGGTTAAATAATGAAAAGGTCCTTTGTGTCCCTTTGTGGTGTCACCCCAGCGTTTGCCGGCTCTCTTTTTTATAGTTTTAATTGATAGGCGTTTGTGTCCCGTTTTTGAAACCCCACCCGCAAATACAATTTATTCGCCGCCACCCGCATGGGGTTGGATGTCAGTGAGATATTCGCCGCGCCTTTTTCACGGGCGATCTCAATCGCACGGAGCATCAATTCTTCACCGACGCCCTGCCCGCGGACGGAGATGTCCACGACCACATCTTCGATGATCGAGCGGATGCCGGTCGGCACACGGTAGACCGCCAGGGTCAATGCGCCGACGATGACGCCAGAATCATCACGAGCAATCATCAGCGTGGACGATGCCTCATGGACGAGAGCAGTCAACTCGTCGAGGGAAGGAGGCGGGTTGTTATTCGTCAACTGTGGGACAAGGCGCTGGAACGCCTGATAGAGTTCAACATCCGCCTGGGTGACGAGATCAATGCGCATGGGCGTTATGTTTGGGTATCAAACTGAGCGCAAGATAATAAATCACATAAGCGAGCGAAGCCCAAAGAAACCATTGGGGATGATTGGGATATTGCAGCAAGCCCCACACACCGATGGCTCCATAAAGATAAGTAAGCACGAGAGTTAATCCGCGCAGGGTATTATTACGGCTCGGGTAAATGTATTTGACGGGGATGAAGACCATGATGTTGAACAACATCAGAAAGCCAAAGTTGACCCACGGCGGCAGGTTCATCAACAGCATGTACAAGGCGGCGACATTCCAATAGGACGGGAAGCCCTTGAAGTGGTGGTCGTCGGTCTTGGCATCGGTCTGCGTGAATTGATACGCCGAAGTGAGCAAGATCAGACATGCGGTGAAGAATTTGACAGGCGCAGGTAGATAGTCGGTTTTGACGATGAAGATGACGGGCACCAGCACGTAGTTGAGATAATCCAGAATGTTGTCGAGCAGTGCGCCGTCGAGACCGCTCGCGTATTTTTTCACGTCCGCCCAGCGCGCCAACATGCCGTCGAAGCCGTCCACCAGCATGGCGACGATCATCCACACGATCATCATGCGGTAGTCTTCTTCGAAAATGGCGAGGATCGCCAGCAAGCCCCAGATCGCGCCCGTGGCAGTGAAAAGATGCACGCCCCAGGCGGCGGTCACACGCAAAAAGTTCGGTTTTTGGTCGGTCATCGAAAGTCCTCTATCGGTTTGAAGTATTGCAAATAGTAACCCCGCCGATTATACAAGGGAACGAACAGGCGGGGGCTGAACAAGCCCTTACAGAGCCCTGACGGGGAGGCGGGAAATGTTCGGGTAAAATTGAGGGGAATTGGGAGACCCATGCCAACAGAAGCCGATACTTGCAGAACGTACATAGTCCCGAAATTACATGCCGCTGGTTGGGAAGATGATCACATCACTGAACAGATGGTCTTGACGCCCGGACGAATCGTGCCCATTGGCGACAGGCACACCCGCAAGGAAGGCTTGCGCCCTGATTACACGTTATTCATTCGGCAGAACATCCCAATTGCGGTGGTGGAGGCGAAAGCGGAATATGCCCATCCTGCAAAAGGTCTTCAACAGGCAATTCAATACGCGGAAATGATGGGGTTGAAATTCGCTTATGCCAGCAACGGCAAGGGGATCATTGAACATGATTTCATCACGGGCATCGAAAGAGACCTCGATGCATTTCCTTCCCCTGATGAATTGTGGGGGAGATTGAAAGGTACGTTCAAGTTTGAAGATAAAAAAGATGAAACTGATTCATTGTCTCAATATTGGGAAGAAGTGGGCGGGAAGTCGCCACGCTATTACCAGCAAGTGGCGATCAACAAAACGGTAAATGCCGTATTGGAAGGACAAAACCGCATCCTGCTCACGATGGCAACAGGAACGGGCAAGACCTTTGTTGCATTTCAAATTGCATGGCGATTGTGGAAATCCAAACGCAAGAATCGCATTTTGTATCTGGCTGACCGCAATGTGCTGATTGATCAGGCAAAAGATCGCACCTTCTCCCCAATGGGGCAGGCGTTGCACAAAATTCAGGGCAAGGCAGTTAAAAGCCGTGAAGTGTATTTTGCTCTGTATCAATCGTTGGCGAACCCAGTCACAGGTGAAAATCTGTATGAAAAATATCCGCGTGACTTCTTTGATCTGGTCATCGTGGACGAATGCCATCGCGGCTCAGCAAATGAAGCGGGCAGTTGGCGCAAGATTTTGGATTACTTCAACTCTGCTGCCCAAATCGGCATGACAGCGACTCCCAAGCGGGATGACAATGTAGATACATATAACTACTTTGGCGAGCCGATCTACACCTACAGCCTGCGGCAGGGCATTGAAGATGGTTTTCTTGCACCATATCGCGTATACCGCGTGATTCCTGATGTTGATGCGAGCGGCTTGCAAATTGATCCTGGTGTGCTTGACCGTTTCGGGCGTGAGATTCCGCCTGATCTGTATGGGACAAAAGACTTCGAGCGGCTGGTGTCTTTGCTTTCACGCACAGAAGTAGTTGCAAAGCATCTGACGGAATATCTGAAACGCACCAACCGCTTTGATAAGACGATTGTCTTCTGTGTAGATCAGGAACACGCTTTAGACATGCGCAAGGCATTAAATAACCTGAATGCCGATTTATCGAAAATTCACGTGCATTATGTGGCACGAGTTGTCAGTGATGAACAAGCTGTTGGACGCGGACACTTGGATAATTTCCAAGATCCTGAGAAAGAAACGCCTGTTATTCTCACCACTTCCCAGATGCTGACCACAGGTGTGGATGCGCCAACCTGCCGCAATATCGTTCTGTTCAAGCCGATTAATTCAATCGTTGATTTCAAGCAGATCATCGGGCGCGGGACGCGGGTTTCGGAGGAGCATAACAAGTTCTGGTTCACGATCATTGATTATGTAGGCGCAACGCAATTGTTCTATGATTCCGCATTCGACGGCGACCCTGTACGTGTGACGAAATCCGTCATTGATAAGGATGGGAACGAGACGAAGGTGGAAGACAGCGAAGAAGGGACGCTGGAGCCCGAAATTGAGACAACGGATGAACAGGCAATTCGAGATATTCAATTACGTTTGGGCGAATTGCCGCGCAAATATTATCTTGACAATGTGCAGGTGTACATTGCAGGCGAGCAGGCGTTCGAACTCGACCCTGATGGACATATTCTCAAAACCGTAGAGTTTACGGATTATGTCACCCAAAACATTCGCCGTTTGAATTTGACGGCTGAGCATTTGAAGCAAAGTTGGTCAAAAGCCGAACAGCGGATTGAGATATTGAACCAGTTACGCTCGCGTGGCATTGACCCAGACCATCTTGCACGTGTCACTCATCAGGAAGATGCCGATGCGTTGGATTTGATTTTGCATGTGGCATATAACGCCCCGCTGGTGACGCGCCGCGAGCGCGCTGAGAAACTGCGCCAGAAGAAAGCCAATTTCTTCAATACGTTTACGCCTGCGGCAAGGGATATTTTGGAGACCTTGCTGGAGAAGTATGCGGATTATGGAGTTGGGGAGTTTGACCAGTTGCCGCGTGTGTTACAGGTTTCACCGTTTGACCGCTATGGCTCGACGTATGAGATTTATCAGTTGTTCGGCGGGGCGGAGAAGATGTTACAGGCTGTGGATGAATTGCAGAAGTTTTTGTATGAGTAGGATGAAATAATATGCCTCAAAAAAGCGTACCACAAAAGAAAATACTGACGCCTGACACACAAATTTCTCTCGAACGATACAAACAGTATTGGGAAATGCTGCGATGGCATACGAGTGCGTCTTGGAATATCCCAGCCCTATCGCTCTTGCTAGTCACTGGTGTTTTGGGTTTGAAATTAGATAGTATTCAGAACATAAAGGAGAATCTCGTTCTATATTTCTTTGCGGCTCTAGTCATTTCAATCTTTTTGTTTATTATGTATGCACACCACAAAAGGAATATGATATGGGTTAGGGAATTTGAAAAAGCTCTTATAAGAATTGAGCAGGAAGACTTTAAAACTGATACAGATGTGTATCATTCAAAAAAACAAAAGACGCTAAAAGGTATTGATAGATTATCAAGTTCTACTTTATTATCTGGATTCTTAATCACGTTATCCATTGTTTTTCTAATACTATCAATTATTTTCGCAGTAATCTTATTTACGTAACAACACATCTTGCTTTGCCGGAACAATTATGCCTAAAACCAAGAAGAACTCAAACCCAGCCCCCTCTGTCCTTCGGACATCTCCCCCAAATTCCAAGAGCAGGAATTTAGGGGAGAAAGTGCGACACAATACCAAAGCATCGCTCTCTTCGCTTATCAAATCATCGCGGGATATTATGCGGAAGGATGCTGGGTTGAATGGGGATTTGGATCGGTTGCCGCAGTTGTCGTGGATTTTGTTTTTGAAGTGTTATGACGATCTGGAAATTCGTCGGGAGGAGGATGCGAAGGCGACGCGGCAGAAGTATAAGCCGATCATTCCGCCGCCGTATCGCTGGCGGGACTGGGCGTCGAATGAGAATGAAGGGGCGACAGGTGAGGATTTGATCAAGTTCGTCAATAATGATTTGCTGCCTGGGCTGCGCGGTCTTTCGGGGTCGGATGAACGGTTGAAGGTGGCGGAGGTTTTCAAGGAGACGTACAGCCGTATGCTCTCGGGGTATCTGCTGCGGGACGTGGTCAACCTGGTGGATGGAATCCACTTTCAGTCGAAGGATGAGATTTTTACGCTGGCGCATTTGTATGAGTCGATGCTGAAGGAGATGCGCGACGCGGCGGGCGATAGCGGGGAGTTCTACACACCCCGTCCCGTAGTAAAACTGATCGTAGACAGAACCAAGCCGCGGCTGGGAGAGACCGTTCTTGATCCCGCGTGCGGCACGGGCGGATTTTTAGTCGAGGCGTATGAATATCTCAAACCGCTGGCGAAGAATTCCAAAGACCAGATCAAGTTGCAGAGCGAGACGTTGTACGGCGTGGAGAAGAAGCCGCTGCCGTATTTGCTCGGGACGATGAACCTGCTGCTGCACGGCGTCGAGAATCCGAACATCCGCCGCGATAACGCGTTGAAGAATCCGCTGAACGAGATCGGGGAGAAAGACCGCTTTGATGTGATCGTGACCAACCCGCCCTTCGGCGGCGAGGAGGAGGCGGGCATTCAGTTGAACTTCCCCGAGTCGCTGCGCGCCAGCGAGACCGCGCTGCTGTTCATGCAGTTCGTGATGCGCTCGCTGAAACACGGCGGACGCTGCGGCGTGGTGGTGCCCAACGGATTTTTATTCGGCGACGGCGTTTCGGCGCGGATCAAGGAACAACTGCTGCGGAATTTTGACCTGCATACGATTGTCCGCCTGCCAAACGGAGTCTTCTCGCCTTATACTTCGATTCAGACCAATTTGCTTTTCTTCGCTCGCTCCCAACCGACAACTGATATTTGGTTCTATGAGCATACTCTTCCCGAAGGGCAGAAGACCTACTCCAAGACGCGCCCGATGCAGTTCGAAGAGTTTGCGCCGTTGATCGAATGGTGGGACGCCCGTGTGGAAAGCGAACATGCGTGGAGAGTGCGTGTTGGCGATGTTTTGAAATATGATGAGAATAAAAATCTTCTCTCGGTCAATCTCGATGTCAAGAATCCAAACGGCAAAGAGGATTTAGCACACCTGCCACCGCATGAACTGGCGGAGAGCATTCTTAACAAAGAGAAGCAGATTTCATTGATTATGGAAGAGATAAAACAATTTTTGGCGGAAAAATGAATTTCAATTCGGCACCTGACCGTCACAGATGGCTTTCTAGCAATTCGATGATGGTTGCTGTTAAATTGGCGACTTCATATAAGTCAAATTGGAAAATTGCAAAACTTGGTGATATTGCCGAAAGAATATCAACGGGCACTACCCCACCATCACAGGAACGCCGATATTATGATGGAGATATTGATTGGTTTACACCCGCTGATATCGGCGGTAATCGCTGGCTTTCGGCTGCAAAGAAGAGCATAACTAACGAGGCTATTAGTGAGAAGAAAGGAAGAACTTTTGACTCGGAGACGATTTTAATAACTTGCATTGGTCATATCGGTAGAGTTGGAATACTATCAAAAACAAGTTCTGCAAACCAGCAAATAACAGGTATTAAATTCAATAAAATTATAGACCCCGAGTTTGCTTATTATGGCTTGTTCGCGAGACAAGATGAACTTCAGGCTGCCGCTCCTACTGCTAGTACTTTATCAATCCTGAATCAGAGTAGGCTATCAAACATAAATTTTTGTTTCCCAAGTTTGAAGGAACAAATTCAAATCTCAAAATTTCTTTCATGGTATGAAGATCGACTTATAGATGGGCAACCATTTACAAATGATTATCCAACTTTGCCTGATTATTTGTCTGATTTACCACGCATTGTGGAGCGAGTCGAAGCCCTTGCTGCCCGTATTGCAAAAGCGCAGTCTCTGCGGAACGATGGCATTGATGAAATTGATGCTTTTTGGAAAAGTTTATTATCAAAGACTTTTTTACCTGACAAATCTACACAAAGAACAGTTGAAGAGTCTTGTGAGGCAATAATCGATAACTTGCACGCAACGCCGAGATATGACGGCAACCAATTTCATTGTGTTCGGTCTCAAGACATTGGATGGGGAACAATGAATTATTCAACCATGTTGAAAACAAGTGAAGAAGAATTCTTGGAAAGAATTCGGCGTGGTGAACCAAGAAAAGATGATATTGTATTTGTGCGAGAAGGTGATATTGGACGATGTGCTGTTCTGGATGGAGCACATAGATTAAGTTTGGGTCAGAGAGTGATGATGTTGCGCCCAGACACATCTAGAATTATCCCTAATTTTCTGATGTATCAATTGATGTCATCCCCTGTTTTGGTTGACCAGTTACTTTCAGGTAAAAAAGGAACTACCAGCCATCATTTGAATATTAGCCATTTTCGGAAAGTGAAAATAAATGTTCCCCCGCTCGACGAACAGCGGCGAATCGTGGCGTATCTCGATAGCGTCCAAGCGCGGCTGACGTCGCTGCGGGAGTTACAGTCCGCTACGGGAGAGGAGTTGTCCGCGCTGTTACCGTCCGTGCTGGATAGGGCGTTTAAAGGTGAACTATGAGGAGGAAGTATGACCACTAACAATGATAATCAGTTTGTATATGACGTGGTAGTATCGTTTGCTGGCGAAGACAGGGCGATTGTACAGAAATTTGTTAGATTACTTGACGCCAAAAAGATAACATATTTCTATGATGAAGATCAAGCACACGATTTATGGGGCAAGGATTTGACAACCGATTTAGCAGATGTATACGAAAAGCAAGCCCGCTATTGCCTGATGTTTATTTCGGAATATTATCTTCGAAAAAAGTGGACAAATTTCGAGCGCTTGCATATACAAGCGCGTGCGTTTAGTGATCCTAATGAATATATTCTTCCAATCAGATTGGATGATACCGTAATACCAGGTATTCCTGAAACTATTGGTTTTAGAGATCTTCGTCAACATGACATCGAAAACATTGTCAATACTCTTGAACGAAAACTTGAAAAGGCAAAAGGGAAATCCACCGAATCAACTCTTTCTCAGGATGTTCAATCTGCCACGCAGGAATCAGCTTATGCATCTTTTGGCTCTATTCCAATGCCGAAGCGAAAGAAGACATTTACGCAATTGGAGAAAGATCGGTTTGCACGTGAGTCGTTCCAGTACATCAAGAAATATTTTAAGCAAGGTCTGCAACAACTGGAAAGAGATAACACAGACATACAAACAGACATTGAAGACATGACTAGCCTGCAATTTATAAGCAAAATCTATGTGCGAGGCGACATCAAGGCTCAGTGCAGTATTTGGTTGGGAGATAACTTTGGTCCAAACTCGATTTGTTACAATGAAGGAGTAAACAGGCTTGGCACCAGCTCGATTAATGAAAGCATTGGTGTGGAAGATAACGGAGAGGAGTTGCGCTTACATGTCGGCTTCTTCGGGATGCATGAGGAGAGAATGGCTACGCAACAACAAGCAGCCGAACATTTGTGGAAGCGGTTCATAGCTCATCTTGAACACAGATAAGGTCTTCACTAAATGATATGTATAATACAAAGTGTGGTCTAAATTGACCAAGTCAGAGGTTGGTATGGAAAAGAAATTCAAACATCTTGAAATGATCCTATCGACTATCGAACGAATGGGAAACAATTCGTTTCTCATTAAGGGGTGGAGTATTACGCTTGTGTCTGCATTTTTTGTAGTTGCACTCCAGGATAAAGATAAGGTAACCGCAATATGGACATTGTTTCCCGCCATTATTTTCTGGTTTTTAGATGGATATTACCTTTGGCAGGAGAGACTATTGAGATCCCTTTATGAGCATGTCCGAAAGCTAGAAGAAAAGAAAATAGATTTCTCAATGGATACTTCTTTAGTGCGAGATGTGAAAATCCGAGGGCGAAGAAATATTTGGATAAATGCGGTGCTATCTAGAACTTTGTTTCCGTTTCATGGAGGAATGGTAATAGCAATTATTGCTCTAATACTGTTCTTGTATTTCTAAGCTTAGCAATGGGAGCTGATAAATGCTAACCGAAAGAGAACTACTAAATTATCGAGGAGTGTTTCTTAATGAATCTAGAGCATACAAATCTTTTTCGAAGGCAAGTGCCCAAGTTTCTATATTTCTATCCCATAGCCATAAAGACAAAGAGTTAGTCGAAGGATTCATTAATTACTTGGCGTATTCAAGTCAAATAGTAGTTTACGTAGATTGGCTTGACTCGGATATGCCGAGCGTTACTAACCGAGAAACGGCGCGTCGCATCAAGCAGAAAATAGAAGATATGGATTATTTTTTAGTACTGGCAACCAGAAATGCTATGGATTCAAAATGGGTTCCTTGGGAAATTGGAGTTGCTGACAAAACTAAACCTGCAAATAAGATCGCGATAATTCCAGTTATTGACCCTTATGGAAACTATCATGGAAACGAATATTTACAACTATACCCAAGTGTACAACCAGGCACTCTAAAGGTAACTGGAGAAAATGTGTTGTGTCTGTTTGATGTAAATGAGTCTACAGGAATAAGTATCAAATCCTGGTTTTCAAGATAAAAATGAATAATCCATTCCGCACCAAGACATCCATAATATACATGAACAGAATAATGCGGCTGGCGTCGCTGCGGGAGTTACAGTCCGTTACGGGGGAGGAATTGTCCGCGTTGCTGCCGTCCGTGCTGCATAGGGCGTTTAAGGGAGAACTATGAAGACCTTAAGGGTTTGTCCCGATAACCTTCGTCATGTCAAGCAGGAGAGTCTTGCCTGCGGGATTGCGAGTCAGTCAAGGAAACCCTTAGGGTCTCGGATGATGATATTCGCGCGGCTGGTGGCGTTGCGGGAGTCGCAGTCCGCTACGGGTGAGGAGTTGCGCCCGTTCTTTGGGCGGACGTTGCTGCCGTCCGTGCTGCGACCATCGGGAGGGGCGTTTAAGGGAGAGTTGTGATATGTCGTTGCGTTATAATTGTTTTTGGAGGTTGCCATGACTCTTGCTGAACAAATTCAATATCAATTGAACGATCTTCCACCTGAAAAAC
>JAUXWL010000151.1 GCA_030680155.1 Anaerolineales bacterium | reverse complement strand
ATCGGTTCGTTTCATCCCCCGAAGCTGGTCATTGCAGACCCGAGCTTTTTGCTTACGCTGCCAGAGCGTGAACTGCGCTCAGGCATGGCGGAGGTCGTCAAGCACGGCATCATCTCAGACCCTGACCTGTTCGCCATGTGCAATAACGGCATGGACTGGGCGAAAGCCAATCTCGAAGAAGTGGTCAAACGCGCGCTGGCGGTGAAGATCAAGGTCATCGAACAAGACCCGTATGAGCAGGGATTCCGTGCGGCGTTGAATTTGGGACACACCGTCGGGCACGCGGTGGAACTGGTCAGTAAGTTTGAGCTGCGGCATGGCGAGGCGATTGCTATTGGCATGGCGGCTGAGGCGAGGTACGCTGCCCGGGTCGGGCTGGCAGGTGCGAGCGTAGTCGAAGCGATTGAGTCTACGTTGTCCAATTTGGGGTTGCCCATCCAAATCCCCGAAGGAATGCCGCGAGAGGAAATCATCCGTGCGATGCGGGTGGATAAAAAGAAGAATGCGAAATCCATCCGCTTTGCACTGCCGATTGAAATTGGCAAAGTGGAATTGGTGGATGTGAATGATTTGGAAAGTGTGTTGGACGATGGACGATAGACCATTGACCATATCGTCCATCGTCTGTGGTTTATCGTCGAATTGAGGAATGATGAAAATTCTTATCTTGCATGGACCCAACTTAAACCTGCTCGGCACACGCGAGCCCGAAGTATACGGCTCGATGACGTTGGATGATATTAATGAAAAGATGATCGCGTTGGGAAAAGAGTTGGGCGCGGAGGTGACCTGCCTGCAATCGAATCACGAAGGCGCATTGATCGATGCCCTGCACGATGCGCGGACGTGGGCTGGCGGTGTGGTTTTTAACCCGGGCGGATATACACACACATCCGTGGCATTGCGTGATGCGATCTCGGCGATTGCGATTCCTGTGATCGAAGTGCATCTTTCGAATGTGTATGCGCGCGAGGAGTTTCGGCATGTGTCGCTGGTGTCGGCAGTGTGCCAGGGCAGGGTGACGGGCTTTGGCTGGCGGTCGTATGAGTTGGGTTTGCGCGGGCTCATTGATATAATGAGGGTGTGAACACCCAACTGATACCTACAACTGAACCTTTTTTTCTTCCCGGCGGGCGGACTGGTGTTTTGCTGACGCACGGCTTCACGGGCGCGCCCAAGGAAATGCGCTGGATGGGGGAGTACTTGAACGGGCAGGGCTATACCTGTTTGGGAATTCGACTGGCTGGACACGGCACAACGCCTGAGGATATGATCCGCTCGCGCTGGACGGATTGGACGGCTTCGGTGGAAGACGGTTACAACCTGCTGCGCGATTCGACTGACCGCATCATTTTGGCGGGGCTTTCGATGGGCGGTGTGCTGTCGCTGTTGATGTCCGCAAAGTTGGATGTGGCGGGCGTGGTGGCAATGTCCACGCCGTATCGCCTGCCGAACGACGCGAAGGATTATCCCCCTGCGTACATCAGGCTGTACAGCCATTTTGTGAAATACATGCCGAAATCCAAGGATGAGCCTGGCGCAACCTGGTTTGACAAGGAAGCCTTCAAAAGCCATGTTTCGTATCCAGAGAATCCGATCCGCTCGATTGCGGAGTTGAAACTGCTGACACTGGAAATGCAGAAGGCTTTGCCTGAAGTGCGCAAGCCTGTGCTGCTGATCCACTCGAAGAATGATACGTATGTTCCACATGAAAATCTCGAGCGGATTTACGAGTCGCTGGTCAATGCTCCGGTGAAGGAAAAGGCGTATGTAACCGAATCAGGTCACGTCGTCACGCGTGATGCGGAGCGTCGGCGGGTGTTCGAACTGGCGCGGGATTTTATCAACAAGGTTGAAGGTAATTCGCAGGTCACGTTTGCTTGTCCTTGAAGAGGATAACGTGACAGTCACGCTCAAAGCGTGACCTACTTTTTTTCAACAAGAGGAATACTTGAATCGAAATCTGTTTTTTATTGCAAGCGCCCTTTTGCTGTGGGGGTTCGGCGAAGGGATGTTTTTTAATTTCGTGCCGATCCGTTTGGAAAATGAATTCCTGCTGGATAAACAGCAGATCGGGTTTGCGCTGGGCGCGTTCGGATTTTTCATGGCGATCACGCATATCCCCGGCGGACATCTGGCCGACCGCATCGGACGCCGCCCGTTGTTGATCGCCGCGTGGACATTTGGCGTCGTCTCCACACTGCTGATGGGCATTGCCAAATCCC
>JAUXWL010000139.1 GCA_030680155.1 Anaerolineales bacterium | reverse complement strand
GATCGGCTGGCAAATCTCCCGTCGTATACGAGGCGCGACATCCATACGATTGCGCACGAAGCGCTGCGTCTCATGCGGGATGAATCCCATCCCAGCAAGCAAGTCCTCGTCCAATGGAAGCACGAGAACGATAAAGTGAATTTGGAGCGTTACGGCTCGCATTTGTATTCGGGCACGGCGCTGAAAGTGGAAGAAGTGAAGCCCGTGTACGACGCGAAATCACCGACGATGTTCGGCTTTGAAGTGGTCAATGCTGCGTTCGATGCCGCACTGGCGCGTGACCCGCGACTGATCGCATTCGGTGAAGACGTTGGCAAACTCGGCGACGTGAACCAGGGCTTCAAGGGGATGCAGGAAAAATACGGCGCCATGCGCGTGACCGATACGGGCATCCGTGAAGCGACGATTTTGGGTCAAGCCATCGGCATGGCCATGCGCGGACTACGCCCAATTGCCGAAATCCAATATCTTGATTATGTGTTGTATGCCTTGCAAATTATGAGCGATGACCTCGCCACTCTGCACTGGCGCACCGCAGGCGGACAAAAAGCCCCCGTCATCGTACGCACACGCGGACATCGGCTCGAAGGTATCTGGCACGCAGGCTCGCCGATGGCTGGTATTTTGAGTCTTACACGCGGCATGTATGTTTTGGTCCCACGCGATATGACCCGCGCTGCTGGTTTCTATAATACTCTCTTGAAATCCGACGAACCCGCCATTGTTGTTGAAGTATTGAACGGCTATCGCGTGAAAGAGCGCCTGCCTGAAAACATCGGCGAGATCACCATGCCACTTGGCGTCCCTGAAACCATCCGCGCAGGCAAAGATGTGACCGTGGTCACCTACGGCGCGTGTTGCCGCATCGTGATGGATGCCGCTGAAAAATTATCGAAGGTTGGTATTGATATTGAAGTCATTGATGTGCAGTCACTGATGCCGTTCGATATTCACGGAAAAATTGTGGAGTCACTGAAAAACACGAGTCGTATTCTGTTTGTAGATGAAGATGTCCCCGGTGGAGCGACGGCTTATATGATGCAGGAAGTCATTGAAAAGCAAGGCGGCTATTTCCATTTGGATTCTCCCGCGCAGACATTATCCGCCAAAGCCCATCGTCCCGCATACGGAAGTGACGGCGATTACTGGTCCAAGCCGAATGCGGAGACGGTGTTTGATGCGGTGTATGAGATGATGCACGAAGTTGATCCAGGAAAGTATGCGGTGTTCAAGTAATCAGTAATCAGTGACCAGTATCCAGTATCCAGTATCCAGTTTCATTATCCGGTGTTTGACTAACCAATAAACATTGAAGAAAGGTGAGGAGCAATGATGGAGAAAAAGTACGCAAAGAGTCACCGAGATTTGATTGTGTATCAAAAGGCTAGGACACTGGCACAAGAAGTCTTCGAAATGACAAAGTCTTTTCCAAAAGAAGAGACGTATTCCCTGACAGATCAGATTCGCCGATCTTCAAGGTCTGTTGGCGCTCAAATTGCAGAAGCATGGGCAAAACGTCCCTACGAAAAACACTTCATCAGTAAACTCACTGACTCGGACGGAGAACAACACGAAACCCAACACTGGATAGAGGTTGCAGAAGATTGTGGTTATATATCGCATGAAAAATCTGTACAGTTGGTCGAAAAATGCCGTGAAATCGGAAGGTTACTCGGCAGTATGATCGAAAAGTCATCTTTGTTTTGCAATCCCCCTGTTCGCTCCGTCAAGGAAACACAGGCAGAATACTTCACCGACTAATCACTGGCTACTGGATACTGATTACTGGACACTGATAACTGGAGAATTTATGGCAACTAATGTACTTGTACCCCGGCTCGGCGAAGGCGTGGATGAAGTCACCGTCACAAAATGGCTCAAGCAGGAAGGCGACACCATCAATGAGTTGGAGCCGCTGCTCGAGGTGAACACCGACAAAGTGGACACCGAAATCCCTGCCCCGGCGACGGGAACGGTT
>JAUXWL010000138.1 GCA_030680155.1 Anaerolineales bacterium | reverse complement strand
ATCGTAAATCCAAAATCTGAAATCGAAAATCGAAATGTCCCATATTCCTCATCGTCTCGAAGTTCAAAACATTAGCATTGGCTATGGTGAAAAAATAATCCTGCGCAACCTGTCTTTTCAAATTCCACATGGCGCGCGGGTCGCCGTGGTCGGACCGAACGGCGCGGGCAAGTCCACGTTGTTCAAAGCGTTGGTCGGTTTGCTGCCGTTGCAAAACGGACGCATCCTGATCCATGGCGAAATGCTTGGTTCGCATCAGGATTGTGTGGCATACGTCCCACAACGCGAAGAGGTGGATTGGCGTTTCCCCGTCACGGTCAACGATGTGGTGATGATGGGACGTTATGCACAGATGGGCTGGCTCAGCCGCCCGTCTGCACACGACAAAAAATTGGTCCGCAATAGCCTGCAACAAATGGATATTGCTGCTTTATCGGAACAACCCATTGGTCAGCTTTCGGGCGGGCAGCAGCAACGCGCCTTCCTGGCCCGCGCCATTGCGCAGGAGCCGCACATCCTTTTGATGGATGAGCCGTTCACAGGCGTAGACATCACAACCCAGGAGGCGACCCTGCGCCTGCTCGATCATCTGCAAAAAGGACAAGTCACAACCCTTGTCTCAACCCATGACCTAAACCTCGCCGCTTCACGCTTTGACCTGGTGCTGCTTCTCAACCATCGGCTGATTGCCTTCGGGACGCCGAAAGTAGTCTTTGCAAAAGAGAATCTCGCGCAGGCGTTTGGAAACTCACTGCTTGTCATGGAAGACGGGATGATGCTGGTGGATGAATGCTGCCCTCCCGATTGACGATTTCCCCTCATCCCCAACCCTTCTCCCAAAGGGAGAAGGGAGTCGTCGCGTCCATCAAAACCCTCCGCAATCGTCAATCGTAAACTTGTGCTGAGCCTGTCGAAGCATCTAAAATCGTAAATCACCAATCGTAAATCCAAAATGACCTTTCTCCTCGAACCTCTCGCCTACCAATTCATGCAGCGCGGACTGCTCGCCTCCGTCATTGTCGGTGTGTTATGCGCCGTCATGGGAACCTATGTCGTCCTGCGCGGCATGGCATTTCTTGGGGACGCCATGGCGCACGCCATTCTGCCTGGTGTTGCAATCGCCTATCTTTTTCGCGGTGACCTGCTCATCGGTGCGGGGATCGCGGCGGTCATCGTCGCCCTCAGCATCGGGCTGTTCTCCCGTGAAGGCGTCGTCAAGGAGGATACTGCCATTGGCATCATGTTTGCAGCGGCTCTCTCACTCGGCGTGGCGTTGATCAGTTCCATGCAAACCTACGCCGTGGACTTGAGCCACATCCTCTTCGGCGATGTGCTCGGCGTCAGCAAAACCGACCTGTGGATCATTGCAGGATTAAGTTTCATCATTCTGTTGATCGTAGCGCTGCTTTTCAAACCCTTCCTTGTCATCTCCTTTGACCCCGTCCTCGCCGCCACCCTGCGCCTGCCCGCCGAACTCCTGCGGAATCTCATGCTGATCCTGCTGGCGCTCACCGTGGTTGTTTCGCTGCAAACCGTGGGAGTCAGTCTCGCCGCGGCCATG
>JAUXWL010000133.1 GCA_030680155.1 Anaerolineales bacterium | reverse complement strand
ACCACGCGTCCGCCGGGACCTGTGCCTTGAAGATTCGCGAGATTGATATTATTGTCGCGGGCAATTTTCCTTGCAAGCGGACTTGCCTTCACGAGACCATCGTCAGCAGGGGCAGAGGCTTGGGCAACAGGAGCAGGCGCGGGCTGAGTCTGATGCGCAGGCTTTTCATCCGCAACTTTTTTACTGCTTACTGATGACTGTTCAATGACAACTTCGCCCGCCTGTCCCACCACCGCAATCGGCGCGTTGACGGGAACCATGGTGCCTTGTTCGGCGATTAATTGCAACACAACACCACTGGCGGAAGATTCAACTTCCACGGTGGCTTTGTCGGTTTCGATCTCGGCGAGCACATCGCCTTTATTGATTGTCTCGCCTACCTGCTTGACCCAGCGGACGAGCAAACCTTCCGCCATGTCGAAGCCGAGTTTAGGCATGTTGATGGTTTCAGCCATTATTTCAAGACCTCCTTTGCCGCGGTGACGATGTCATGCACTTGCGGGAGCGCGGCTTGTTCGAGTGTCCGGTTGTAAGGCAGTGGAACTTCCTTTTGCGCCACGCGGATGATGGGTGCGTCCACATAGTCGAAGGCTTCTTCGTAGATGCGGCTGACGATTTCGGAGCCGACGCCGTAAGACTTCCAGCCTTCTTCGACAACGATGGCGCGGTTGGTTTTCTTGAACGACTCGAGCACGGGTTCCATGTCGAGCGGGCGCAGGGTGCGCAGGTCCACGATCTCGGCTTGGATGCCTTCCTTCGCGAGTTCATCCGCCGCCTTCATGGATAACTCAAGTCCCTTGCAGTAGGTGACGATGGTGAGATCGCTTCCTTCGCGCTGGATCTTGGATTTTCCAATCGGAATAGTGTACTCACCTTCGGGCACTTCACCGCGAACTTGATACATGGTGGCGTGTTCGATGAATAAAATCGGATCGTTGGAACGGATGGCGGATTTTAATAAGCCTTTCGCATCTTCGGGCGTTCCAGGGCTGACGACTTTCAGACCGGGGAAGTGCGCGAAGACCGCGTCGGGAGTCTGCGAGTGGGTTGCGCCGAGTTGACGTCCGCCGCCGCCAACAGCGCGGATGACGAGCGGGAGCATAAACTGTCCGCCAAACATGTAGCGCAGTTTCGCGGCTTGATTGACGACGTAGTCCATTGCCGAGAAAGCGAAGTTGATGGTCATCAACTCTGCAACAGGTCGCTGACCGACCATCGCCGCGCCGATTGCGCCGCCGATGATGGCGTTTTCCGCGATGGGGGTGTCTTTGATGCGGTCAGGTCCGTACTTGTCATAAAACCCTTTGGTGACGGCGTACGTCCCGCCCCAAACACCGACTTCCTCGCCGATGATAAAGACGGCGGGGTCGCGGTCCATTTCTTCCATTAAGGCTTGCGAGATCGCCTCGCGCATTGTGATTTTTGCCATTGTGTAACTCCAGTATTCAGTGACCAGTGTTCAGTTATCAGTTATCAGTGTTCAGTTATCAGTGATCAGTTATCAGTGTTCATTTTTTCACTGTTTACTGATAACTGCTTACTGCTTTCTGATAACTGCTTACTGATAACTGTTTTAGTCTGCGTAAATATCCGTGTATAAATCTTCCATCGTCGGCTCAGGGCTGGATTCGGCGAATTCGACCGCCTTTGCCACTTCCTCATCCACGCGCGCTTCGATCTCATCGAGCGCTTTTTTCGTGGCGGTCTTCTTATCAAGCAATTGCCTGTTGAAAATACCGATGGGGTCGTTTTCCTGCCACTGCTTCACTTCTTCCGCTTTGCGGTAGCGTTCCGGGTCGCCCATGGAATGTCCACGGAAACGGTAGGTATCCACTTCGAGAAAATACGGCTGTCCTTCCTTGCGGACGTAGTCCATCGCTTCCTTCGCGGCTTCGTAGACCTTCACCACATCCATACCGTCCACCTGGCTGTTTTTCATGCCGTAGCCTTCGGCTTTCTGACGGATCTCGTTTACCGCCGAAGCGCGTTCCACGGATGTGCCCATGCCGTACTGGTTGTTTTCACAAACCCATAGCACGCGCAGCCCCCAAGTCTTGGCGAGGTTCAACGCTTCGTGGAAGTAGCCGATGTTGGTCGCGCCGTCACCAAACATACAGATGGTGATGTTGTCGTTCTTGGCGTACTGGTCGCCAATTGCGAAACCTGCCGCGATGGGCAAATGCCCACCGACGATGGCATGTCCGCCCCACATGTTCTTGGAGACATCTGCCATGTGCATCGAGCCGCCTTTGCCTTTGGACATGCCCGTCGCCTTGCCGAGCAATTCCGCCATTACCTGGTCGGCGGAGATGCCGCAACTCAACGCCACACCATGGTCACGATAGGCGGTGATCACGCGGTCACGAGATTCACGCGCCGCGATCAGACCTGTCGAAACGGCTTCCTGCCCGATGTACAGGTGCATGAAACCGCCGATCTTGCCAGCCTGGTATAACTCCGCGCCGCGTTCTTCCACACGACGGATCAGCACCATCTGGTGATACAAATCAAGTAGCTGTTCTTTCTTCATTAGTTGGGAACTCCAGTAAGATGTTCGTACGCCTAAAGGCGTAATTTTGGATTGAAAAATGTCTAAGGAAGGAACACCAAACTCCCTCTGGCGTTCTGATTCCCGTAAATCGAATCGGGGATTATATCAGATAAAAATTGCCCGAATTCGAGCGGATGGGTTTGGAGAATGGCAGTTGCAGCGGGTGACAGCAATTCCAAATCTGAATCTAACAATCTCAACGCAAAGCCGCCAAGACGCTAAGATTTTGACCTTTCCTCGACGGAATCGGCAAGAGTACCATCTGACGCAGGGGCAATCCTAAAAAAGCCTTGCGGCCTTGCGTCTTTGCGTTAAGGTTTGGCATCTTTGCCTTCTACACAATTTTAGATTTGGAATTGCTGAGCGGGTGAGTGTGCAAGCAAAGGTTGTCAGCGGCAGTCGCTCAAGCCGCCGTCCTCGGCGGCGTTTTGCGAGGGAAATCCTGCGCCGGGGACGGCGCAGGGAGCAAGTCACCTGACATGGTTTGCTTGCACACGCGGGTGATGCATCTGTTGACTTAATTTTTCCCTGTGCTATAAATAAATTGTCCGCCAAGACAGTTTTACCTCAAAGGAGAGTGAAATGAAACTTACCCCCCCGAAAACCATAACGTTTTGGATTTCAATCGTGCTTGGTTTGCTTGGTTTGCTCAGTGAACTTGGGATATTGGCGATACTTCCCATAACCGCTTTCTGGCTTGTGTTTCTCGGTTTCCTTCTTCTGGTGCTCGCTCTGATGGTCAAAGGTCTTTGATTTTATATCCAGCGCGGTCACTTTGTACCCTACGGGCATGATATGATCGTGGACATTAATCCACTGGCGGATCAACTCCCCGCAGTTTTGCAGGGAGTTTTGCATTAAAATCAGCCCATGGACTGGCTTTCAGGATCGAAACAGAATGAAGTAAAAAAATTACTCTTGCAGCTTGCGGATGTTGGCAAACGCGACCACGCTGCGCAGGAATTGATTCGACTCGGCGCCGATGCAGTCCCAGCCCTGATTGAATCGCTTCAGACTCAAGACTTGAGCATGCTTCTGGTCTATCAGCATCTCCTCGCCCTCATCCCCTCTGCCTCTCCCGCGCTGACGAAACTCCTCAACACTGCTCACCCCCTCCTCCGTGGGCGTGTGGCCGAGGTTTTCTTCATTAACAAAGATAAAACTGCCATTTCCGCCTTGCTCGAAGCATTGAAGGGCGAATATTACACCGTCCGTTCGCGCGCGGCGCTTGCACTGGGACAGATTGGCGATGCGCGTGTGATCCCCGCGCTATTCCCCCTGCTCAAAGATAAGGATGAAGAAGTCCGTGTTGCGGCTTGCGTTGCCATCGGTAAATTTCGCCCCCCCTCCACCTTTGACGAGATCACCGAAGTCCTGCTTGATGATCCACAGATCAAGGTGCGGCAGGCGGCAGCCAGGGCTCTCGGAGATACACGACACCCCTCCGCGATTCCATTCTTGATGGAAGCCTTGCGCGATTCCTATTGGTGGTATGAAAAAGACCAGGAAGTTCTCGTGCTTTTGGAAGCCATCGAAAAGATGGGAGCGCCCGTCGTGGACGTGTTAATCGAAGCGCTGGAAGATCATGAACGGAATGTCCGAAAATTTGCAGTGAAGATATTGGGGAACTTGCAGGATGTCCGCGCCATTGAAGCGTTGGGCATGGTGGTCTATGACCTGCATCATGAGGTCAGCCAGACCGCAGCGGAGGCGCTTGCCAAATTTGGGGCGCCAGCCGTCGGCATGTTGAGCGAGGCGTTATCTCATCCCGAAGCGGCAGTGCGGGAACATGCTGTTATGGGGCTTGGGAAAATCGAGGATGAGAATGTCGCTCCGTTGTTAGTTGAGATGCTGGGTGATCCTGAACGGACCGTGCGAAAGCAGGCGCTGCTTTCGTTGGGCGCTTTGAAAGATGCGCGCGCCGTGCCAGCCTTGCGTGAAATTGCATCCAGCCGCACGGATCGGGAAATGGCGGCTCTTGCAAAGCATATACTCGAACGAATGAAGTGACTTTAGGGTTCGTAAAAGTATAATTTCCCTCACCCGCCGCCGAACCGTGTCTTTGCCTGTACCGTGCGCAGGCACGCGTGCGAGGGCGCACTTGCTCTTCGCCCGAAGCAATCCCTCGTTGATACGGAGATTGCTTCGCCGCCAAAAACCAAGAGCGGCGGCTCGCAACGACATGATGCAGGAAGTTATTTATTTACAGACCCTTAGATTTTTAGGAATGAGTTGATGGCGGGGGCGATGCTGGTTAGGTCAGTGATCTCTTTTTGGAACTCCGCGCGTATTTTTTGATTTCCGAATATTAAGAGCGGAACATCCGCGGCGGTGTGCTTGCGTGTGCCAAGGTCTTCCATGTTGCCATGATCGGAGGCGAGCAGGATGAGGTTGTCTTCGTCCTGCCAGTTTGCAAGCAGACCTTTCAATACATTGTCGAAGATTTCCATCTGTTTGACTGCCGATGCCATATCCTGCTTGTGACCCGCATAGTCGCTTGCCCAATATTCGAAGAAGGAAAAATCATATTCGTTGGCGAGTTCGGCGAGTCTTGCGCCTGCCGATTCAGGCTCGAAGATGGGCGCATCGGGGTAGCCGAGAAATTCGCGCCAGCCTTTGCCGGTGAAATCGGCGGAGAGGGCGCGGCCGGCGTAATAATCTTTTTCTGTAAAGAGGGGCAGCCCGGCGTTGGTGAGGGCAAGGGGGATGGAGGAATACAGGCGTTTCCCTGAGTCGATCCCGTCAAAGTAGCGCGGGGGATAGGCATTGAGCAGGGCGGTCTTCCTATTTGCGCCTGCCATTTTCGAAAAAATTGTTCCGCCGTTCAAATATTGCGCCACTTCGGGGTTTGGCTTGGGACCATAGTGATAGCCAAGTTGAGCGGGGATGTTGATGCCCGTAAGCAAAACCGCCTGTCCCGTTGCGGATTGGGGCAAGCCTTTGACGCCGAGGTTGGGGTCAATGGAGAGAAGCGAAACCCTTTCTCCTTCAAATGGCGCGGCGTCTTTTGTCAGTTTTTGCCCGCCGAGCAGGGCTTGCAGATGCGGCATATCCGCGCGGACGAATGGATTGGTTTCGGGGTTATCTTCTCCGAGTCCGATGCCATCGAGGAAGAGGAAGAGGAGCTTCATGAGATTTGATACAGGAACCAGGCGGAGGGACGTTCTTTTTTATCAAAGCCATCCTTGCGGGAGACGAGGGTCAGGCCTCGGGCGGGGATCATGTCCAGGTCTGAATCCACAAGCCCGGGGCCGGGTTGAAGCGGGTCTGTTTTGAAGAATCCGTACATGAGCCAGAATCCGTTTGGGGCGAGGATGCGAGTCAATTGAGTCAAATAATCCTGTTTGTTTTCGATGCCATGAAAACAGCCGAGATCGAGCGCGAGGTTGAATTGACCATGCACCTTTTTCATTTGGGTTGCATCGTCTGTGAAAATTTCCGCCTGGATGTTGGCATTGCGCGCCTTGCGTTTGGCCATGTTGACGGCGCGGGGCGCAAAATCGAAGCCCGTTACCTGCCAGCCCGCAGTTGCGAGCGTGATGAGGTTCGTGCCGGTGCCGCAGCCGATATCGAGGGCGCGCGCGGCGGGGTGGGCGGCGATGAAGTCGTATAGTTCGGGCGGGCTGATGCCGCTATCCCACGGGGCATTGCCAAATAGGTACGACGTATTGAATTTTAGTTGACGGAAAAATTGTTTCATTTGAGCGAGTCGCGCACCTGTTGCGGGTCGAATTCCCCGACCATGCGCCAGAGTTCGTTGCCTTCCGCGTCGAAGAAAATGAAAGTGGGGGTGAATTCAAAACCGTACACGGGCGCAAGTTCCATGCCTGTGGTTTCCTGAATGTTCAGGCGGATGATGTAGAGTTGGTCTTCTGTTTCCTTTTCGAGCTCGTCAACGACGGGCTTTATCACGGTGCAGCCAATTCAGTAGGGAGACTGGAATTCGAGCAGGACGGGCGTGCCTGCGCCGATCATGTCCTGCACCATTTGGGCATCGTCCATCAGCGGGGTCTGGCGCGGATGCAGGACACTCCATGCAGTCAGCAGCCCGGCAACGATGACTCCGAAGGCGAGGTAATCTTTTGTCTTCGGTTTGTTGGTGAGCAGGATCAGCCCGGTGACGACCGTGAACAGGAAACCTATGGTGATAAAGGAATATTGGTTGGCGATTAGGTTCAAGAATGCCTCAATAGAGAAAAGGTCTTAAATGTCACAATTAAGGCATGACGCTCCACACTTTGACAATTCATGCCAGTTCTTTTACAATCATGCGACGCTTTACATCCTACATTTTACAGGAAGGGCTTTTTCCGATGAAAGAGTATACCACCGAGTTTCTTCGTAACGTTGCGCTAGTGTCGCATGGGGGTGCAGGCAAGACGATGTTGACTGAGGCGTTCCTTCATGTTTCAGGGGCGACCACCCGTTTAGGGAAGGTGGAGGATGGGACAACCGCTTCAGACTATGACGATGAAGAGCAGCGTCGAAAAATCTCCATTCATACCAGTGTCATTCCAATCGAGCACCGCGATCATAAGATCAATATTTTGGACGCGCCGGGCTACACCGATTTTGTAGGCGAGATGATCTCTGCCTTGAGTGTAGCTGACGGCGCGGTACTTTTAGTGGATGCCGTTGCGGGTATCGAGGTTGGCACGGAACTTGCCTGGCGATATGCCGACCAGTTCAACCTGCCGCGTTTTGTGGTCATCAACAAGATGGACCGCGACAACGCCGATTTCGAAAAGATTTATGCCCAGATCGAAGAGTTCATCCGCGCGCACGGCAAACGCGCCGTTAAAGTGCATCTGCCCATCGGCGAGAAGCATGATTTCAAGGGTGTGGTCGATATCATCGGGATGAAATCCTATATGGGCGATGGCAAGACGACTGCGGAAATTCCGCCCGATTTGAAGGAAGCGGCGGAGAAGGCTCACTTCGACCTCGTGGAAGCCGCCGCGGAAGGCGAAGACGAGTTGATGGAAAAATATCTCGAGAACGGCTCTCTCTCGGACGACGAGATGGTGCGCGGACTTGAAGATGTCGTCTACGCTGGAAGTTTTGTCCCCATCTTCTGTGCGGCTGGCGGGCATGAGATCGGCGCAGTTGCCTTGCTCAACGACATCATTGATTTGCTGCCTTCCCCGATCCACGGTCCCAAACGCGTGGCGCAGGGCAAGGACGGGGTTGAAGAACTGAAACCTGCGGATACAGAACCTCTGGCTGCCTATGTATGGAAGACCACTGCCGATCCCTTTGTCGGCAAGATGACCTACTTCCGCGTTTTTTCAGGCTCCATTCAGGCGGATGCGCATGTGTGGAACCAAAACAAGGGTGCGGATGAACGCATGGCAGGGCTTCACTTCCAGCGTGGAAAAGAAGGAATACCCTTCAAGGTTGTCCATGCCGGGGATATTGCATCCGTTTCAAAATTGAACGCCACTTCCACAGGCGATACTTTCTGTGAAAAGGGACATCCGCTCGTGATACCCCAGCCTGATTTCCCGGCGGCGTTATACCGGGTTGCCATTGCGCCAAAGACTCAGGCAGACGCTGCAAAAATCTCCACCACGCTCACCCGACTGTGCGAAGAGGATATGACCCTCAGTTGGCAGAATGACTCCGTGACACACGAGACCGTCTTACAAGGCATGGGTGACCAGCATATCGATGTGGCCATCCATCGCGCGCAGAGCAAATTCCAGGTGGGACTCGTAACGCATGAACCGAAAGTTCCATATCGTGAAGGCATTACGCGCAAAGCCTCCGGCCAGTACCGCCATAAGAAACAATCTGGCGGCGCGGGACAGTTTGGCGAAGTGCATTTGCGCATCGAGCCGTTCATGGAAGGCGAGTTTGATTTTGCAGATGCGTTGGTTGGTATGAGCCTTTCCCGCTCGTATTTGCCGCCCATCGAAAAGAGCATCCGCGCCACGATGGAAAAGGGAGCTTTTGCGGGCTATCCGATGAGCAATGTCCGTGTGACCGTTTATGACGGCAAGGAACACGAAGTAGATTCAAAGCCTGTGGCGTTTGAAATTGCAGGACGCGAGGCCTTCAAGCTGGCCGTGCAGGATGCGGGTCCCGTATTGTTCGAGCCGATCATGAATGTGCGCATCACCATCCCTGACGCATACATGGGTGATGTAATGAGCGATCTCAACGCCCGCCGCGGACGTGTGCAGGGAACCGACGCCGAGCATGGGAACACTGTCATCCTTGCGCATGTGCCAATGGCGGAAATGCTAAAGTACACCACACAGATCCGCTCCATGACCGGCGGACGCGGCTACTTCAGCATGGACTTCGACCATTACGACACCGTGCCGTCTCATATCGCGGGGCCGATCATCGAAGCACACAAGAAGGAAATGGAAGCGAAGAAGGAAGAGTAGTGAGTAAGAAGTGAGAAGTAAAAAGTCCCGAAGCCAAAACTTCGGGACTTTTTTTGTATAATGCCCACGGTCATATCATGCCTGTAGGGTACAAATTTCGCTTTCCCGCCTTTGAAAAAGCGCAATTTGTGACTGCGCTGGGTATAGCATGTTTATTTCGGCGAGAATAATATATCTTCCACCGGCGTTTTCATCCGCAGTCGCCTGCCGCTGATGGACATTAGATCGGCGAGGGATCTTTTCTTTGTCCCATCCCATAGGACGAGATTGTCCCTTTGTTTTGCCATGTATTCTTCCAATTTTCCATAGTCCGCATATCTATCGAAAAAACTGACCAGACGGCGGAAGAGTTTGGGCAGAAGCAAAACGTCCTCCTGAATGGTGCGGACATCCCAGAGCATAAAATCAGGGGTGCGGTCAATCGACCAGATGCCGCGTTTGGTTTTGCGGGCGCGCGAGATCACTGCGCGGATTTTTTCGGCGAAGACCCGGTCAGTGGTGGTGTAAAAGGTGGGATAGACCAGCCCCTCACGAGCAAGTAGGAAGTTGACGGACTTTTCAATGGGCAGGGTTTCCGAGTCCATGATTACCCCATCATTGAATTTTGCCGATTTTGGAAAAACATAACTCACGGGGCGTCCAAAAATATCCGTCGTGGCAGATGCGATGAACCCTGCTTTGCCGTCATTCGCATCCACGATCTGGGTCACGCTCAAGCTATATATCACAGAGTCGATGTTGAGCATCTCCAGCAGGGATTCGAGCGCCGCCAATGCGAATGGACGCGGCTGATGGTATCCTGAATAATGTGTTTCCAGCGCATCAATGGACTCCACCCGCAGTTGTTTCTTTTTTTTGTTCTTCTCCGCCTCACTACCCCATTTGAAGAAATCCCAATTCTCCGGTTTGTGCGCTTGAAAGCGGATTGAGTCTCCGTCGGGTTGAAAGCCTTTGACGTGGAATGTGCCTGCAATAACCTTATATTGTGCCATGATGTACCTCCGTGAGATTCTTACGATAAATCCATTATAGGGATACTTTCCGCAAATACAACCAACCTGCTTTTTAGAAAAGTTTATGGCTCATTGGGAATCGCCGTGATGTGCCGCCAGATGTAGAGCGGATTGGCAATCCGCTTTACGCCGAACACCAGATATACTGGTCTACCACGGCAACTCTCAGAGAGCCAAATTTATTTCTTTTTGAGATAAGCCGTAGGTCACGCTAAGCGCCCAGTTATGGGTGTGCAGCGTGACAGCCACATTACAAACGTGACTCAGAGACTGTTTCTTAACTCGTAGGCAAAGACCCTAAAGGTTTCCCACGGTTACGAAAACGTCGTTTTGTGGGCGTTTTTTTGCAAATTATGGTTCTGTTTTGCGGTGAAAACCTTTAGGGTCTGACTTAAGAAACGCTCTCTCAGGGTTGCGGAACGAATTCCGCTTTACGAGATAAGCGATAAAATATCCCCATGCCTATTGTAAAAGTCCCTGCCCCGATGAAGTTTTATGTTGACAATCAAAGCGAGTTTGAAGCAAAAGGTGCGACGGTTGCCGAACTGCTCGAAAACATCCTTCTGCAATACCCTGCATTCAAACCGCACTTGTACGACTCAAAGGGGAACCTGCGCCGCTATTTCAGCATCTTTGTCAACGGCACACATGTCCGTGACCTGAATGGAATGGATACAACATTAAAGGATGATGACAGGGTCATCCTCATGGCATCCGCAGCTGGGGGTAATATTGATATTGACAAAATCGGTAAGATACGTAAAATAACGGACATCTAATAAATGGAAAATCATGAAAATACTTAACTTTTGCTTGTGTCTATCGCGGGGCTCGTAATCGCCGCCTGAGATAGACACTCCCCCTCCGCAGTCAACGGAATCAGACGGTAGATACGACCCCCGCTTGCAGAAATTATTTGCAATGTGTGGCGTTTGTTCGCCGTCTTTTTGTTTACCCGTTGACTGTTTTTAATTTAAGTACCGCAAGATTCTTGCCCTCCCGAAGGACATCGGGACGATGTGAGCTTGTCGAAGGGTATCTCGCTCCGCGCAAAATAAATTTCCCTGGCACTGCCCGCCAGGGCAAGTGTGCGGTACTGAAATAAGGTGAATATGACCCTACTAGACTTTCGACTGACCGAATCCAATACCATCCCACTGGATAGCCTGGCCTATCACGTTGGGAATACCCCGCTTCTTCCGCTTCGCCGCGTTACCCTTCGACACGCTCAGGACGG
>JAUXWL010000127.1 GCA_030680155.1 Anaerolineales bacterium | reverse complement strand
CGCACCGTGGAAGGAGACTCTCTCTCCGCCGACACATTAACCCGCGCCGGCGCCGACAAAGCCGATGGCATTGCCGTTGTCACCAATTCAGACACGATGAACGCTGTCATCGGGCACACCATCCGTGCGCATTTCCCCAATGTGAAGCAGGTCATCGTCCGCAATTACGACCCCGCCATGCGTGAAATGCTCGAAGCCTTTGGCTTGCAGATCGTCAGTTCCACCGCCTGGGGCGCGGAACGTGTGCAGGAACTGTTGATCGACCCATCCTTCCGCGCCGTGTTCTCAGCGGGCAACGGCGAAGTCGAAATGTACGAAATGTACATCTCCCCCAGATGGGACGGCATGACCGTCTCCGAACTATTGGAGGGATGCAGCAACACCGTCTGCGCCGCGCTCACCCGCGCCGGTCGTGCCGAACTGCCCACCCCGAACTCCACCCTCAAAAACGGCGATGTGCTCACCGTCAGCGCCACCCTCGAAGGCGTAAAAGCCCTGCGCGCAAAACTGCACGAAAGCAAGGAGGCGTAACATGCTTGTATTCATTGCCGGGGGCGGGCGCACCGGCGCCCAACTCGCCACGCAACTGCTCGCACAAAATTATGAAGTCCGCCTCGTCGAACACCGCCGCGAACTGCTCGCCCGCCTGCATCATGAACTTCCCACCGAAGTTATCTACGAAGGACAGGCAACCGACCCCGCCATCCTGCGGCTGGCTGGGCTGCAAAAAGCCAATGTCATTGTCGCCTGCACCAGTGACGACGACGCCAACCTCGTGCTCTGCTACCTCGCCCGCACCCTCTTCAAAGTGCGCCGCACCGTGGCCCGCATCAACAACCCGCGCAACGCCTGGCTGTTCAACCAAAACTTCCATGTAGACGAAACCATCAACCAGGCAGATGTAATGGCCCACCTCATTCAGGAGGAAATGTCGCTTGGCGACATGATGACCCTCCTCAAATTACGCCGTGGTCGCTACTCCCTTGTGGAAGAGAAAGTCCCACCTGGAGCAAAAGCCGTCGGCGTGATGCTCAAAGACCTGGGGCTGCCGGATCAATGTGTCATCGCCGCCATCATTCGCAAAGGGCAGGTCACCCTGCCGCGCGGCACGATCGCCTTCGAAGAAGGCGATGAAGTCCTCGCCGTCACCGACGACGAAGGTGCAAAACAACTGGCCCTCCTGCTCGAACCGCCAGATCGCTCGATCTTGTAAATTACGATCCATACGGATTAAAAAACACAGCAGACGATGGATATAATGCCCACGGTCATATCATGCCCGTAGGGTACAAATTGCGCTTTCCCGCCTTTGAAAAAGCGCAATTTGTGACCGCGCTGGGTATAAACGCCCATCGTCTGCTCTCCATTATCCCGTCCGCCTCTTCCCAAGCTGCTGCCTGATCCTGTTTACTGGAAATTGGTCCGCCCTTTGAATGCTGCAATCGAAGTAGTACTATCAGTACTTCACGAAAGCGCGTAATTGGCGGTCTCCCTGGACTGTCCGTCCAGGACAGGCTACCGCCAGATTTGCGCTACACCTGCCCTGGCGGGCGGCGCCAGGGGAGAGCGCACGCTGCGCAGTACGCGAGGTTTTCGTGATCTACTGACTATTGGAATCACCAAGGAGCCTTCATGAATAAATACGATACCATCATCATCGGCGCGGGGCACAATGGACTGGTGGCAGCCGCATACATCGCCAGGCAGGGCAGAAAGGTTTTGGTTCTTGAACGCCGTGCCATTGTGGGCGGTTCGGTGGTGACCGAATCCTTCGGCGAAGACTTCCAGGTAGATGCCGTATGGACAGGCGGAACCCTGCGCCCCGACATCATCAAGGAATTGAAACTTGCTCTACCCAACGTCAAGGAGAAGCCTGCTTTCATTTCCCTGCAGCCAGGCGGGAATCACCTCACCCTCAATGCCAACTCCATCAAACCCTTCTCCGAAAGGGACGCGGCGCGCTGGGGTGAATTTGTCCGTTTCATGAATAAATCCGCGAATATTTTGGAAACCGCCTGCGCCACCCTTATGCCGCGCCTGCCGATGAATTTCAACATTCGCGAAGGCTTCGGCTTAATGGAACTGGGACTCGAACTGCGTTTGGCGGGCCGCAAGGACATGCTCAATTTCATCCGCGCCCTGCCGATGACCGCACAGGAATTGCTCGAAGAGTATTTTGAATCAGAGGCTGTCAGAGGCGCAGTCGCGTCGCTGGGCATTCACAGCCTCACCCTTGGACCGATGTCCGCAGGCACCGGCTACACCCTCATCCACAACTGGATGAATCGCGGAGGCTTGGCGCATGTCAACGTGGGCAAGGCAGGCGAAATCACATCCGCGCTGGCGAATGCCGTGAGATCCTTTGGCGGCGAAGTTAGAACCGAGTCAGAAGTAACAAGTATCCAAATAGAAAATCAGGTGGCGAAAGGTGTTGTGCTGGCAACCGGCGAAGAGATTTCCGCAGAAACGATCCTCTCCTCTGCCGACCCGAAGCACACCCTGCTCAACCTCGTTGGCGCGCAGGATTTGCCGCCCGAATTCGTCTGGCACACCCAATCCATCAAAATGCGCGGCTCGGTGGCAAAGGTTCATTTGCAAACGAACGGGGAGCACGGCATCCCCGCAGGGACCATCGTCCTTGCCCCGTCCATCAAATACCTCGAACGCGCTTACGACGCCGCGAAATATGGTGAAATTTCTGAAAAACCATACTTGGAAGTGACAACCTCTGGCAGCACGGTTTCCATTCACTTCCAATTTGCGCCGTATGCGTTGAAGAGTGGAAAGTGGAACGTGGAAAGTGGAACCGTCGAGAAGTTGGCGCTTGACTCGCTGGCGGAATATTTCCCCAACCTGAAATCGTCAATCGTAAATCGTAAATTGATTACGCCAAAAGATTTGGAAGAAACCTACGGCCTCACCGAAGGCGATTTGAATCATGGACAATTGCTGTTGGATCAATTCTTATTCATGCGACCGATCCCAGGCTGGTCAAACCACAAAACGCCGATTGATAATTTATATCTCTGCGGAAGCGGAGTCCATGGCGGAGGCGGGGTCAGCGGGGCAAGCGGACGGAACGTGGTGAAGGTTTTGAAATAGATCAGCGGGTGTTGGGTTTTATAAAGTGGCGTAATGCATCAAGATAAAATGTTACTTTGACGGTAACGTTGCATCAAGCGGAAATGTTACCGAGAAATTTTCCAAAGTTTGGCGGTTTTCAGGTCAATCGAACGGCGAAGTGCAGCAGGATTGAGTTGGACATACAAG
>JAUXWL010000122.1 GCA_030680155.1 Anaerolineales bacterium | reverse complement strand
GCCTTCACCGAAACCGAACGGCTGGACATTTTCAAATTCACCAAAGAAAAAGTGGACGGGCGGGTCACGCTCATTGCAGGCACGAACTCTGGCGCCACGCGCGACGTCGTCCGCTATTCGCAGATCGCCGAGCAGATGGGCTACGACGCGCTCATGGTGGCTGTCCCGCCGTATTCTCGTCCCAACCAGCGCGAACTGCTCGCGCATTATGAAGCCGTCGCCAAAGCCGTCAAAATTCCCATCGTGCTTTACAACTTCCCCTGGCGCGCGGGCACCGAAGTCAGCTACGAAGTGATGGACGGTTTGACCAAATACGATCACATCATCGGCATCAAGGAAGCCAGCAGCGACATGTCCCGTGTCTACGAGTTCCGTCTGCGCTACGGCGACCGCTATCAAATGATCTGCGGCTCCGACGACCAGGCGCTCGACTACTTCCTGTGGGGCACCACCGCGTGGATCGGCGGCGCCGCCTCCTGCGCTCCGCTCGAACATCATCGTGTCCTCGAAGCCGCCCTCGCCAACGACTTCGTCACCGCCCGCAAGCACATGGACAAACTTCTCCCGCTCCTCCGCAACATGGAAAGCGGCGGCTATACCCAAAAAGTCAAAGTCGGCTGCGAACTGCGCGGCATCCCTGTTGGAAATCCAAGACAGCCGCTGTTGCCCCTGTCCGCTGAAGACCGCGCGGAATTTGAGAAGATTTTCAAAGCAATAAATTAACATGTCGTTGCGAGGAACGCTCTTGCTCTTTGCGACGAAGCAACCTCCTCGTAACTGGGGATTGCTTCGTCGGGAAGATCACCCTCCTCGCAATGACATGAAATAAAAATTATGATTCGTATCCCCTTCCTCGACTCCCACACCGGCGGCGAACCGACTCGATTAATACCATCGCTTCCCTTCAACCTCGGAACTGGTTCTGTTGCTGACAAATTATCCACGCTGAAAAAAGACCACGACGACTTCCGCACCACTGTCCTCAACGAACCTCGCGGCTCGGACGTGCTCGTCGGCGCATACCTCGTCCCGCCCGCCGACCCGACCTGTCAGTTCGGGGTCATCTACTTCAACAACGTCGGCTACCTCGGCATGTGCGGACATGGCACGATTGGTCTCATTGCTTCGCTGGCATATTTAGGAAAGGTTCAACCTGGAGTTATCCGCGTGGAGACTCCTGTTGGGGTGGTGGAAGCGACTCTCCACAATCCCCCTCTCCCCACGGGAGAGGGGCTAGGGGTGAGGGCGGAATATCCCAATAAAGTCTCCGTCAAAAACATCCCCGCCTATCGCCACTTGACTCATGTCCCTGTCACCGTAGACAGCAAAACCATTCACGGCGACGTGGCTTGGGGCGGCAACTGGTTCTTCCTCGTCCACGACCACGGCTTGGACGTAAACATGTCCAACCTCGAAACGCTGACCGAATTCTCGTGGCGCGTCCGCGAGCAGTTGACCGCGGACGGCATCACCGGCGCGAACAGCGCAGAGATTGACCACGTCGAGTTGTTCGCATCCACGCCCGAAGCCGACAGCAAAAGCTTTGTCCTCTGCCCCGGCAAAGCCTACGACCGTTGCCCATGCGGAACTGGAACGAGCGCGAAACTCGCTTGTTTGTATTCCGATGGGAAACTGCAAGTGGGGCAAGTGTGGAAGCAACAAAGCGTCGTCGGCAGCATCTTCGAGGGGAGTATCCAGATTGAGGATAACAGGATCATCCCCACCGTCACGGGCGAAGCGTGGGTCATGTCCGAAGGGACATTGCTGGTGGATGAGCGCGATCCGTTCGGGAAGGGGATTTGAAAGAGGAAAATTTATCTGGTGATACAATTAACTTACGAGGTGATCCATGGAACGAATTGTTGTTAACCCGCAAATCCATTTTGGCAAGCCCATCATCAAAGGGACGCGCATTACCGTGCAAAATGTCCTTGAATTGATCAATGAAGGCTTGGGCTTTGA
>JAUXWL010000117.1 GCA_030680155.1 Anaerolineales bacterium | reverse complement strand
CTCCTTTGCAGAATGAACATCTTATTAATACTTGCCAAGCGTTTAAAATAAATGAAAGCGGTTGGCTGTTTTAGTTTATGTGCATACTAAAAAATCCTTGCTTTTTTTGCAAGCATTTAACTTTTTAGTTACTAAAGGTTTTCACCGCAAAGCAGAACCTTAATTTGCAAAAAAGCGCCCACAAAACGGCGTTTTCGTAACCGTGGGAAACCTTTAGGGTCTTTGCCTACGAGTTAAGAAACTGTCTCTTAAAAAACTTGGCGTTCTTGGCGTCTTGGCGATAAAAAAAACGATGTACGGTAGTGAAGTTCCATTATTGGAGATCGGTTCATGCAAAGGCTATCTTATTGCAAAGCCAGCGCCAGCGTGCGAATACTCAGCCCGATGATCAACACGCCCACAAAGATCATCAAATATTTCAGCGGAAGTTTCTGGGTCAGTTTTGCGGCAACCGGGGCGGCCACGGCTCCCCCAACCAGCAAACCCAGAATGATCTGCCAGTATTCCCCCATACTCAATGTGAATACAAACAAAATGGACTGGCCCAGGGTGACAAAGAATTCCGAGAAATTCACCGAGCCGATCGTCATGCGTGGATTTTTTCCCCGCGCCACCAGCGTAGAGGTTACCACCGGACCCCAGCCGCCGCCGCCAACGGCGTCGCAGAATCCGCCGAAGAGGCCGAGCAAGCTCACTCGGGGACCATGATACCCGTCCGGTTTGATGCGCGGGACAATCGTAAACGCCTTGTAGACGATCACTCCACCCATGATTAACAGGTACGCTGCGATATATGGCTTGATGATGTCCCCGTCAATGGAGGTAAGCACATACGCGCCCATCACACCGCCGATTACGCCAGGGACCAACAGCCGTCTTACAAGTTTCCAATCCACATTGCCAAGCTTCCAGTGCGATATGCCTGAAATCCCCGTGGTTACAACTTCGGACATGTGTACGCTGGCGGAGGCTGCTGCCGGGGGAATGCCCAAGCTCAGCAGGAATGTGTTTGAACTGACGCCGTACGCCATGCCCAACGCGCCGTCGATCATCTGGGCGATGAAGCCAACCAACACATACAAAAGAATTGAAAGTTCCATTAGGGTCTCCTTTTATAGTTCCTTATTCCAATTTATCGAAACACCATAAAGTCTATAATACTAATATACTTTATGGGTATAAAAAAATGCATGACTGCAATACATCTTTTTACACCCCAGGATTTTTGCGGATGGTGTTCTGCCGTTTGATTACATCCGCCAGTGACGTATGGTCGAGAATATCCGAGACTGCGTTACGTACATCCCCCATTACCAGCCGCAAACCACAAGTCTCCTCGTCAGGACAGCCGCACGGCTCATACGCCATCTGGCTCACGCACTTGACCGGCGCCACCGGACCATCCAGCACACGGAAAATTTGCCCGAGTGTGATCTCATTGGCAGACCTGGCCAGATAATACCCGCCGCCAACGCCCATCTTGCTATGAAGCATTCCCGCGTTCTTGAGCGCCAGCAATATCTGCTCAAGGAACTTGGCGGAGATTTGCTCGCGCAGTGCGATCTCCTTGATCTGCATCATTTGTGGGGCGCTGCTGTTTTCAGCGGGTTCTGCCAATGCGATCATGGCTCGTAAGCCATACTCACCGCGTTTGGAAAGTCTCATGTTTGCTGTCTAACTCCTAGTAAATCAATAGGCTTTATTGAATATAATCATAATTCAGCCGCTGAATTATGTCAATATCAGAAATAAGGATGTTAGCCCAAAGTTAAAATGTCCCTTTTCTCCAAAGTTAAAATGTCCCCTTCGGAGGACGAGAAAAAATGGAGAAATTGGTACAGATGAGCCAAAAAGAACTGAGCCGGTTGGAAATAATGCAAAGGCTGTCGAAGAAAC
>JAUXWL010000114.1 GCA_030680155.1 Anaerolineales bacterium | reverse complement strand
TCCACAACAAAACGCGCCAGATGTTCTGCCGGTAGCGCATCGCCCAGTTGGATTGGCGTACTCAGCGTTGTTTCGTAATCGGGCATCCTAAATTTTCGGCTCATCCTTCAAGTTTACCAGTTTGCTCTCCGACAAACTGCTAGGAACACCTATTGCGGCTTGTGCATGGAATGTATCCGCACCTGCCCACATGATAATATCGCCGTCAACCTGCGTCCCTTCTCGGCTGATCTCGCCAAACCTTCCACACGCATCGACGAAGCCTTCAAGGCGTTTATTATGCTTGGCTCGGCGATCATCTATGCAGGTGTTCTGCTTGGTCCGTGGGGTGCTTTCAAGGATGCAGCCTACAACGTCGGTTCGGGAGCATGGTTCATTTATGCTGCCGCTTTTCTTGCCATCATTTTCATTGTTCTGCCTGGTTTGTTTACGCTTGGTATTCTAAACTTGAAAAATATTATTCCGCTCAAGCAACGTTTTGCATCGCTCTCAACCGCCCTCATTCCATTGGGTTTGATGTTCTGGGTTGCATTCAGCCTGTCCTTCGTTCTCACCAACGCCTCCTACATCCTCGCCGCCCTCTCCGATCCGCTTGGTCTTGGCTGGAATCTTTTTGGCACAGCGAATGCAGCATGGCAACCGATGCTCACCTCCATTCTTGCCCCCGCACAAACCTTGGCGCTGGTCGGCGGCTTGATCTGGTCTGCCCGTACCGCGCAAAAAGCCGCAGGGGAAGTGAAAGTTTCGCCCATCCCGGTAATCGTATATTGTTTTATCGCCACAAGTCTCATGCTCTGGTTGTTACTATGAAACGCTCTGAACTCATCTCCCGTTTTCTGATCGTCACAGGAATTCTTCTCGCGGTTGGCGCGCCATTATTCCTTTGGGCGCGCACGCCTTTGATCCACGCACGCATGGCGGAGGATGGCGGCTGGAATCCCGATGTCATTCAGGCGGAGGTTGGCAAGCCTCTTCATCTAAAGATCACTTCCGATGATGTTGTACATGGCTTTGCAGTCGGTCAAATGGATATGCAAAGTGTGGACATCCTGCCCGGCAAAGTCGCCGACATCACATTGAACTTCGACAAGCCTGGGATTTATACATTCTTTTGCACGCGCTGGTGCGGACTCAATCACTGGCGGATGCGCGGCACGATAGAAGTCAGCGGTTCATCTTCGGATCCCGAACCTGCTTCAGCGCCTCTTTATGTTTCCCTAGACCTTGACCTTGACGCTCCGCACGATGCGCCTGTTGTCCCAAATGGAAAGCCTTCGGCAACCAGCGGTAAATTACTGGAAACCAATTTACCAATTGACCAGTCTGCCGAATACTATCGTTCGCATTCACCCTATCAGGTTTTCAATGATTTATCTGCTACGTCCCTAACCGAAGCCCAACGTTGGGATGTGGTCGCCTATCTTTGGCAAACCAACACGACATCTGAATCTCTCGCCAACGGGAAACAACTCTATGCCCAGAATTGCGCAGCGTGTCATGGCGAGAACGGCGCAGGAGATGGCGTTTTTGCCGACGACCTGGCTACAGCAGGTGAGTCCTCCATGCAAACAATGGAAGGCGCAATGGACATGGTCATGCAGAGCCCTGTGGATTTCACTGATCCACGACGAATGCTTGGCGCGAGCCCCGCATTATTACAAGGGAAAATTCTACGTGGCGGCATGGGCACAGGCATGCCCATGTGGGGCTCGATCTTCACTGAAGAACAAATCTGGGATCTGATCGCGTACATCTATGCGTTCCAGTTTGAATATCAACATTAAGGAGACTCTATGAGTAAAAAACACAAAAGACAGAAACAAAAGCAAAAGCTTCCGTGGATATTTTTGGCGCTGGGTGGAGTATTCGTTGTCCTTGCTGTATTCATGTTCGCACGCCAAGGCGGTGACGGCGGCGGCACGCCATCCATCACCGTGGACCAGCAAAGGATTGATTACGGCGATGTGAAATTCAACGTGGAAAAAACATTCGCCATCAAAGTAACAAACATAGGTGATGGCACGCTTCGATTCAAGGAAGACCCATATATCGAAATCGTGGAGGGGTGCTGACCTCCCGAATTGACCATCGGTTCGATGGTACTGAAGCCTGGTGAAAGCACGATCGTCCAATCCACTGCCTTCATGATGCATGAAGGGATGGACGGTCCGCACAATTTTGCGATTCATCTCAAAACGAATGACCCCGCAAATCCAGATCTGGTTGTAAATGTAATATCCAATTGGATCCCATAACCCATGCAAGAATACAAAACTACGGCGCACTTCATTGTGTGCCGCAGTTTTGTATGTGTAACCAGCAATTCCAAATCTAAAATTGGTTACGGCGGAACGAGGGCGATTTCCAGCCCTTCTTCCATAAAGCGGAATAGGTCATCCCAAGAATCGAAGACCATGTAGCGTGTCAGCGTGCGCAAATCGTTGAAAAAGGTTTTGCGCGCGCCGAGCGCTTGTCGCAGACGCTGGTAGGCAGGCGTTAATAATTCCTGAACCGTATGGAGTAAGAATGCCAGGATATTCAAAGTCGCCAGAACATTGGCGAGATCGTGTGAACCGTGACCGAAATTGTGTTCAAAGTGATAGCCTTTGGTCTTTAAGGTGTTGTTGTTCTCGTTCTCAACTTTCCAGCGGGCACGCCCCACTTGGACAAGGGACACGACGTTGGCAGCGGTCACGGGATGATTGGTGATGAAACTATTGTGGTAGCGGACTTCTCCCGTCTTTTCGTCCGTGATAACCAACTCGAACCAGTTTATCTGCAATGCGTCATTGCTGTTGCGCAAAGGGACTTGGAGGGCGAAGCGATAGCTCCACAGTTCACCGCGTTTGCCATTCCAATGGCGTTGGGCGAGGGTTTCAATCGCGCCATTTTTGTCCAGAAAATCGAGCCACTGATACAGCCCTTCATGCGACTCAGGTTTGCAGACGAAAATGAAAAACTGGCGGTAGGTTTCGGACAGGAGTTGGCAAAGTGGCTGGTTGGCATACAAATCATCGCCCAAATAGGTCACGGAATGCGCTGGAAAGTGTCCCTGATGCCGTTCCAGCCAGCGTTTGGAGGCATTTCGCTCACAATCCTGCTTCTCCTGTCCGTCTTGCGGCACGATAAATTCGGGCGGTAAGGGCAACACCTGCGCTGTCTCAGGTTTGACGAAGACGGGTGTTACCGCGCTGTGGTAAAAATGCTCCACGCCCGCGCGATTTGTCCGCGTCAGGCATTGCGGACAGGAAATCTTTTCAGACGAGAAAAAATGCACCCCATCCAGCGCGATGGCGTAAGTGTCCAAAGCGTTCCGAAAACGTAATAATTGCTGTTGCTGGCGCAATTCTTCCAAAACGTACCAGAAATCGGCGGCAAACTCCGCATGGGATAACGGGTCAAGCAGGTTCCGAATTTGGGTATCGCTGGAAATCTCGGTCACTTGAAACAAACTGCGGGCATTGTTCCGCCCTTTGTGGCGCTGTAACAGGCGTTGATGCGCCAGAAACGAAGGCGACTGCATAAAGAACACGCCAAAGGCGGACAACACCCCATCCGCAATAGTGTAGCGTTGATTGTTATTGGGTTTACGGCTGTCGGGCAGGGTTGACCAACGCTCACGATAGCGCTGCATCAGGGCTTGCAGGGAGAGGGGCGGTTGCATGGGGATGCCCATACCTTACCATAAGTTTTAGATTTGGAATTGCTGGATAAACAG
>JAUXWL010000112.1 GCA_030680155.1 Anaerolineales bacterium | reverse complement strand
CTTGTATGTCCAACTCAATCCTGCTGCACTTCGCCGTTCGATTGACCTGAAAACCGCCAAACTTTGGAAAATTTCTCGGTAACATTTCCGCTTGATGCAACGTTACCGTCAAAGTAACATTTTATCTTGATGCATTACGCTAGGGGATTCATGTTGCTTTGTCGGGCAAATCAAGCCAAACTCCAAATGCCATCTCTCAAACTCTGGATCACCAGCCGTTTCCCCGCGCTTGCCTCACGCGATTTCACCATCTTCCTCATCGGACAACTCATCTCCGTGATAGGCACATGGGCGCAAGCCACTGCCCTGCCCTATCTGGCCTACCGTATTTCAGGGCGTCCGCTTGACCTGGGATTGATCGGCTTTTCCACCACCCTGCCAACACTGCTGTTTGCCTTGCCTGCGGGCGTCTACATCGAGCGCTGGGACAAACGCAAGGTCGTCATGATCTTGCAGACGGTCATGTCGGTACAAGCGTTTGGGCTGGCATTTCTGGCCTTCGCGGGGAAGATCGAGATCTGGCACATCGTCACGCTCGCATTTTTCTACGGTTCCGCCGTGGCCGTGGAAGTGACCGCCCGCCAGGCTATGCTGATCGAACTGGCAGGCAAGGAAGCGCTGCCCAATGCCATTGCCCTGCAAACCACCGCCTTCAACCTCGGGCGGATTCTCGGTCCGTTGGGAGCGGCGTGGTTGATCTCCATGACAGGCAGCGAAGGCAGCGTCTTCCTCGCAAACGGCATCAGCTTCGTCTTCATTATCACCAGCCTGTTCTTTGCCCGGACCAGTTTCAAGGTCGAGAGTGAAGCGAAACAATCACAGGGAATGGGCAGTGAGTTCAAGGAGGGATTGGCATACATCAGCAACAGCACAGTGGTTCTGTCAGCGATCCTGATGTCATCGCTGCTGGGCTTCTTTGGTTTTCCCCTGCTCCAGCAAATCCCTGCCGTGGCACGTGACATCCTCAAAACTGCCCTGGATACAGAAACGATCATCGCCGCACGCACCAGCAGCCTGTACACGGCGCAGGGCGTGGGTGCGGTCATTGCGGCATTTATGATGACGTACTTCAGCGCCACAGATAAGAACAAAATGCTGTTGTGGGGACAGGCGCTGTTCATCTTTCCCGTTGTTCTGCTTGGGACGATCACAAATCATTTCCTTGCGCTGACGCTATTGGCACTCATCGGCTGGGGCACGGTGACGCAGCTGATCTTGATGAACACGATGATCCAGATCCGCGTGCCGAACGAATTACGCGGACGGGTGTTCAGCATTTATTTTTGGGCATTGCAGGGAGTTGCCCCCTTCGGCAGCATCGTCATCGGCTGGATCGCCCAAACCTGGGATGTGCCCACCGCCATCGTCACAGGCGGTCTGGTTTGCCTGCTGGGAATTACACTGGTTCGGCTGTTTTTTACGAGAAACGGCGCAAAGCCTGCTTAAGGCAGGATAAGTATTTCCACCCCGAACTTGACGCTGAATTTTTGCCCATGTTATGATGAATTCCATGCAAAACAACTTCAAAGAAGACGCCCCCTCTCCCGAAAAAATGGGCAAAGAAAATAAAACTGAAACCCCGCTGCGGCAGCGCAGTATTTTTTCCAAATGGATGAACAGCCTCGTTGAGATGGGGCTGGGCGAATCCCTGATACGGATTGGGACAAATGTTCTTTCCGTCCTCGCCATTGCTGTGGTGATCGCGCTTGTGCAGGCGTATTACCGTCAGGCGCAGGGAATGTCTGAGGTGGTGGAGCAGGCTCAAATCACGGAGGGAAGCGGGCCCGTGGAAGTTGTCAGCGCGCCGCCGTTGGATGTCTCGATCACAGACGGCATCTCCCGTTCGGCGCAGATCCACACCAACATCCCCTCCCGCCCGCGTCAGGAAATTTCCACGTACACCGTGCAGGACGGTGACACGGTCTTTGGCATTGCCGAAAAATTTGGGCTTAAGCCGCAGACCATTTTGTGGGGTAATTACGGCATCCTGTTGGATGATCCCCACTCATTGAAACCGGGGCAGGAGTTGAATATTTTGCCTGTGGACGGTGTGTATTGGGAGTGGCTCGGCGGCATCACGTTTGGCAGTTGGGCCGAATTTTATGGCGTGACCGCCGCGGACATCATCGAGTTCCCCGGCAATACTATTGACCGCGAGACTGTCGGCGATTACAACAACGCGAACATCCGCCCTGGGACGTGGTTGATTATCCCCGGCGGGCAGCGGGAATTTGTGAACTGGAGCGCGCCGCTTGGCGTGACCCGTGAAAACCCCGCCTCTGCCCGCGTACTTGGGGCTGGCGCCTGTGACCCGGTCAGTGGCGGCGCTGTTGGGTATGGCAACTTTATATACCCGACCAATAAGCATTATCTTTCAGGGTTCGACTTTTCGCCAAGCACCAATCACAATGGTCTCGATTTCGCCGGGAATGAAGGTGAGGCGGTCTACGCAACGGACGCTGGCGTGATCGTGTACGCAGGTTGGAACGATTACGGGTACGGCTATATGATTATGGTCGATCACGGCAGTGGGTTCCAATCGTTGTATGCTCACTTGAGCGCGCTCAACGTCGGCTGCGGACAAAGCGTGGGGCAGGGTGAAGTCATTGCCGCGGTCGGTTCCACGGGGCGGTCTTCGGGCGCGCACCTGCACTTCGAGTTGATGGCTGGCACAAAAGTGAACCCCTGGGATTATCTGCCCCCGCCATAGTCCTTGCAAAAGCAGGAAGGCTATACTATAATCGCCGTCGCTTCCCCATTCAGGTATGGTGTCGCGGGCGCATAGCTCAGCTGGTTAGAGCGCACGGTTCACATCCGTGAGGTCCGGGGTTCGAGTCCCTGTGCGCCCACAAGAAATCGCCGCAAGGCGGTTTTTGTTTTCTCATCCGTGCCTCCATTGAGGAGATGACAAGGTCCGGGGTTCGAGTCCCTGTGCGCCCACAAGAAATCGCCGCAAGGCGGTTTTTGTTTTTGGCTCTCACGTTTCTGGCGGGCTTGAATTTCAAACAGCAAAACCTTTGCCGCGAATTTACCCTACAGGCACGAAATCGCTAATTCGCATGAATTTTCAAACCAATCCGCGAAAATTCGCGTAATTCGTGGAAAAGGTTTTGCTGTTTGAAATTCATTCCCGCCAGAAACGGGAGAGCCTTAATTTCAAGAGTGGATTAAGTGCATAAAATCCCCCCTCTTCATTCAGGTGGGCGCAAGTTGCTTTACAACCTGTCGCCCTTCGGCTTCGTTTAGGAAAATTTTCGGGCGTGCGATACGAATCGTACGCCCGAAAATTTTTACTGCCCGAACAAATCCATCAATTGCTTCACATGCACAACGCCATCAAAGCCCTTGATGTCGCCTTTGCGAAGTTCTGCCTTTTCGCCGTCGGCATCGCCGAGGCAGGAGACGATCACATCGCCTGCGCTCACGTCTTCCTTCTCGGTGTAATGGTTGGTGGTGACGATCACGTTTGCGCCGGCGGCTTTTGCAGCGGCAAGCCCATTTTTGGAATCTTCCACCACCATGACTTCGTCAGGCTGCAGCCCAAGTTTGGAAAGCGCCAGGTTGTAAATGGCGGGGTCCGGTTTTTTCTTTTCGACCACATCGCCAGCCAAAACCACTTCGAATTTGATATCCGCCAGCGGACCTTCGGATATGGCTTTCGCCGCCCGCTCATTGGACGTGGTGCAAATGGCGAGTTTCAGCCCCGCCTCCATCGCCTCTTTCATGAACCGATGAATGCCCGGGCGCAGGGGCAGTTTGCCCGTCTCGATCAGCTCCACGAAGAGCGCGGTCTTGCGTTTGTGCATCTCCTTGACGAGCGCGTCGATCTCTGCTTCGCTCATGGGTCTGGAAAAGCCCCTGGTCTGCCAATGATGCTTCATGCGTTCCTTGCCGCCGCCGACTTGCAGCAGTTCGTGGTAATACTCCACATCCCATTCGTCGGTGAGTCCGAATTCCTTGAAGGTCATATTGAACGATACGCGGTGACCATCGCGTTCGGTGTCGATAATCACGCCGTCCTGGTCGAAGAACACTGCCTTAATTTTGGACATTTTAGCTCCGTTCAAACACAAAGGACACCATGTACACAAAGGGGAAAGTTTTAAGAGACTGTTTCTTAACTCGTAGGCAAAGACCCTAAAGGTTTCCCACGATTACGAAAACGCCGTTTTGTGGGCACATTTTTGCAAACTATGGTTCTGTTTTGCGGCGAAAACCTTTAGGGTCTGACTTAAGAAACGCTTTCTAAGACCTTCGTGCTCTTTGTGTCCTTTGTGCTTAATAAAGTTTATTTCTTCACACCAAAGAATTCCAGCACGGTGTTGACGAAGAGTTCGTTCTCTTCCTTCGAACCAACCGTCACACGGAACCAGCCGTCTGAGCCGTATTTCTTGCTCTCACCGCGCAGAATGATGCCCTTGGTCTCGGCGAAAGCGAGGACTTCCTTGCCGGTCTTGCCAGTTTCGCCGCAGTCAAAGAGGATGTAGTTGGCCTTGGACGGCATCACGTAAAAACCGGGGATGACGCTCAATGACTCGGTGATAAAGTCCACTGCATCATTGTTGAATTTGACGCGTGCCGCCAGCCCCTCGGAATCTTCAAAGGCGGCAAGCGCTGCCCACATGGGGATCGTGCCGACGTTCCAGGGAAGAAGCGAGCCTGCGATCTGGTCGATCACTTCTTTGTCCGCGATGGTGTATCCAAAGCGCATCCCGGCCAGACCATACGCCTTGGACAATGTGCGGGTGATCAACACGTTCTTGTATTTCCTGGTCAACTGAACCTGCGACATGCCCAGTCCGGCATATTCCACGTAAGCTTCATCGATCACGAATGGGATGCCCAACTCGGCGATGGTGATGAAGTGCTTCGCGTCCATGAAATTGCCTGTGGGGTTGTTCGGATTGGCAACGACAATGATCTTGGTTTTGTCGGTGACTGCCTTGATGATGGCATCAGGGTCATAGTGCATAAGGTGATCTTTATAGATCATCGGCACCGAGACCATGTTTGCGCCGAGCAAGGTTCCGCGCAGGCCGTAAATGCCGAAGCAGGGGGTGTGTTGAATGACTTCGTCCCCAGGGGTGATGAACATGCGGAAGATGTTGTCGTACACTTCGCTGGAGCCGTTGCCGATCATGACATTTCCAGTACCATCCACATTGTTCATCTCTGCGATCTTGCTGCGGACAACGAGTCCCTGGTCGGGATAACGGTTCGCCATTTTGGCGTACTTGACCATGGCTTCCAATACCTTATCCGAAGGGGGCAGCGGATTCTCGTTTGACATCATGCGATGCAGGGATGGGTCTCTCCATGCCTTTTCGATATGTTCCGAAATATACATTGGAATGCCCTTCACCCACGGGGCGTAATAGTCTTCGATCTGTTTCATTATTATTTATCTCCTAAATATGTTTATTGCCAACGTCCAACGTTGGACGTTGGACGTTTCTACGCCTTGCCGTTGCAGCCGAGTTTGTCCATCCAGTGCATCACGGCGTTGCGCGTCGCATCGCGGACGAAGACATCCAGTTTGCCGGGGTCGTACTCATCACGGTGGGCGCTGAGGTATTCCCATTTTGCATCGAGCAGGGTGTGCTTCAACTCAGTAGAGACGTTGAACTTCGCGCCGCCTGCCGCGAGCAGTTTGGCAACATAATCATCGGGCAGACCAGTCCCGCCGTGGACGACCACCGGGGTTTTGATGCCGTTGCCGTTCAACATCTTATTGATGATCGCCATACGCTCGAAGTCGATCTTCGGATTCTTGGTCTTGTACACGCCATGCGCGGTGCCAATGGCGGGGGCAAAGATATCCACGCCCGTGCGTTCGACGAATTCAATGGACTGTTCGGGGTTTGCCAACTGCGCTTCATCTTCAGCAACCTTGATCTGGTCTTCCACGCCGCCCACGGTCCCCAACTCGCCTTCGACGGAAATGCCGCCAATGGCGTGGCAGTAGTCCACCACTTCCTTGGTCTGGCGGATGTTCTCTTCGTAGGACTGCTTTGAGGCATCAATCATGATGTTGGTGTAGCCGGCATCCGCGCATTTTTTGCAGTAGTCGATGCTGGTGGAGTGGTCGAGGTGCAGGCACACAGGCACCGGCGCGGATTCCGCGAGCGTGCGGTAGATCGCCACCATCATATTGGTTCCCAAAAACTGCGAAGGCTTGACAGAGGTTTGCACGATGACGGGCGCCCGCTTCTCGATGGCCGCGTCGATCACCGCCTCGAATTGCAGCAGGTCGGTGACGTTGAACGCGCCCACAGCCCACCCTTCCTTCGCCGCGGGAATCATGATTTCTTTTGCATTTACGATAGACATGTTTTCTCCTTATGGTTTACGTTCTTCACTATTCACTATTCACTTCTCACTGTTCACTGCTCTCTATCCACTGTTCACTGCTCACTGCTCTCTATCCACTGCTCACTGTTCACTGTTCACTTCTCACTGCTCTCTATTCACTCCTCGCGATTCACTTCTTCTTCGCCACATCCTTCAGCCACTGTTCCCAGCGGTAATCCGTCACATGCTCGCGGAAGCGCCCGAACCACAAGTCGGCATACCCCTGAAAATCCTCCTCCAGTTTGGAGATGCCCGTTTGCGTTGTGCCCCACATGGCCTCATGCAGTTCAGACATTGGCCACATCAGCCTCAGGCGGGCATACTGCTTGAGGGTCACCTCACCAAAATACTCGTTAAGGAAGAAGCGCGCTTGCTCCTCATTCAAACGGTGGTGATGAGAGAAGTTCGCCAGGTCGAAGAATATATCGCCCATGCCCGCATATTCCCAGTCCAATAAACGGATTTCACCGATCTCGCCGGGCACATCCTCCTCGATCCAGTTCAAGTTCAGCAAATCGTCATGGCAGGGGGTGGGGGGGTAGGGGTCTTTCTCCAACGCCTGGCGGGCTTCGTTCATCTTCTGCATGATCCAATCCCAATCCCTTGGAAATTTGGAGCCGTTGCTTTTTGATATCCTCGTCAGCATCTCCACGCGGTGGAAGACATTGAACTCGCCCATCAACTTCGGCGCGTGCCTGTGAAAGAGACGGATCTTGCCTGCCACCCGCGCAAGGTAATCGGGCTGCTTGATGACATTGGCCGGGATGGGCTTGCCGACGATAAAGCGCGTGACGATATACCCTTCGGGTTCGATAAAGTACATGATCTCCGGCGCAATGCCCAACTCGCCCGCGGCCTTGTTTGCGGCATGTTCCACATCGCGCTTGATGCCCAACAGGTCGGTGCCTTCGCCTGCAAGACGGATGACGTATGCCTTGCCGTCCGCTTCGATCTTGAAGTTCAGGTTGGTGATGCCGCCGCTCAACGGAATCTTTTTGATATTCTTCGAGTCCGCGAGAAACGGCACTTTTGCAATGGCTTTATCAATGGCGAGTACATTCATGAGATATGGTTCCTTCCTTTGGTTGAAAGAGTTTTATGCGGATAAAAACCCGCTTCTGCCCGGACTTATGACCTGCTTCTGTTTTCTCGAGCCTGATCTGTGCCGCAAAATTCATTTTGCGCCCTGCGGGCAAGATAAATCTACGGTACTGCAAAATTCATTTTGCGCTCTGCGCGCAAGATAAATCTACGGTACTGCAAAATTCATTTTGCGCTCTGCGCGCAAGATGAATCTACGGTACTGCAAAATTCATTTTGCGCTCTGCGCGCAAGATAAATCTTGCGGTACGTTGCAACTACGCCTTAATTCTCTCGTTCTTCGGATCCCACAAGACGGTCTGCGTCACTTCCGCGCCGACTTGTTCACCGAAGCATTCGATCTCCAACTTCGTGCCCGCCTTTGCATATTCCATCGGCAGGTATGCGTATGCAATCGACTTGTTGACTGAGTAGCCAAATCCGCCTGAGGCGACCCAGCCCACGATCTTGCCATCGACGCGGATCGGTTCCTTGCCCATCAGGATGGTGCGCTCATCGGCGAGGGTCAGCGTGCAAAGTTTGGATTTGAGTCCTTCCGCCTTCTGTTTGACCAGCGCTTCCCTGCCGATGAAGTCGCCCTTGTCCAGTTTTACTGCGAAACCAAGACCCGCTTCGAATGGTGTGTAGTCGGGCGTGATCTCGCCGCTCCAGTAACGATAGGCTTTCTCCAAACGCAATGATTCAATCGCTTTATATCCGCCCGCCACCATGCCCTCGGGTTGACCGGCTTCCCAGAGCGTGTCCCACAGACGCAGACCATATTCCATCGGGCAGTAGAATTCCCAGCCCAGTTCGCCCACATAGGTCACGCGTGAAGCGAGGACAGGCACGTCGCCGACGGTGATGCGCTTGGAGGTCATGTATGGAAAGCCCGCATTCGAGACATCATCCATGGTGACTTTCTCAAGGATTGCCCGAGCCTTGGGTCCCCACATGCCGATACAGGCGTAGTTCGAGCCGACGTCTTCCAACGTCACGCTGCCGCCTTCGGGCATTTGCAGCGAGAGCCAGGACATATCGTGTTGACCGAAGGCCGTCCCTGTAACAATGAAGAAGCGGTCTTCTGCCAGGCGGGTGACGGTGAAGTCGCATTCAATGCCGCCGCGTTTGTTAAGCGCTTGCGTGTAGACAAGGCTGCCGACAGGGACATCAATTTGATTGGCGCATACATAATTGAGGAATTTCAACGCGCCCGGCCCGCGCACTTCAAATTTGTTGAAGGATGTTTCGTCGAACAGACCGGCATTCTCGCGGGTCATCAAATGTTCATGACCCGTGGCGCGGCTCCAGTTGTGGCGCATCCATCCGCGCGGTTCGTGTCCGTGTGTGGCAAGTTCCTCATATTTGCGGAACCAGTTCGGACGTTCCCAACCCATCTTCTCGCCGAACGAACAACCGAGATCGCGCAAACGGAAGTAGGTGGGCGAGACGCGCACGTTGCGCTTTGATAATCGTTCTTCGCCAGGATAGTGGATGTCGTAATACTGGGTGTAGGTTTCAAAGGTACGCGCGCGCGCATACTCAAGGCTGTTGTAGTTCGGACCAAAGCGGCGCACATCGAGACGCCAGACATCCCATTCGGGGCTGCCGTCCACGATCCATTCTGCCATCACCTTGCCGATGCCGCCCGCGCCCGCGAGGCCATGCGCGCAGAAGGCACACGCCACCCAGAAACCTTGGACGGATGTTGGACCGAGCAAAAATTCGCCATCGGGTGTGAAGCCTTCGGGACCGTTCAACAGCATCTTCACTTCCGCCGTTTCCACTGCGGGCACGCGGCGGATGGAATTTTCCATCAACGGCGTGAAGCGCTCCCAATCGGGTTCGAGCAGTTTGTATTTGAAATCGCGCGGGATGCCGTTCATGCCGAAGGTGGCGGGTTGGCGTTCGTACCCGCCGGTCACAAGTCCGCCCACTTCTTCGCGCCAGTACACGAGCAGGTCAGGGTCGCGCAGGTTGGGGAATGTATTCGTCACTCCTGCGATGGGTTTGGTCATGATGTACAGATGCGCCATCGGGATGACCGGCAGACTCAAGCCGACCATTTTCCCAATTTCGCGTCCCCACATACCCGACGCATTGACCACAACCTCGGTCTTGATCGTACCTTTATCCGTGACCACTTCGCTGACGCGCCCGTTGACGACGTTGATCTTCTCTACATTGGTGTCGGTGAAGATTTTCGCTCCGCGATTTTTCGCGCCGATGGCCAGAGCGTTGGTCAAGCCTGTCGGGTCGATACTGCCATCATTGGGAGTGTACGCCGCGCCGACAACGCCGGTGATGTCCATCAGCGGGAACATGTCCTGTGCTTCTTTGGGGGAGATCAACTCCATGGGCACGCCGAAGGATCGGGCGAGTCCGACGAGGCGCTTGGTCTCCTCCATGCGCTCATGGGACGAAGCGAGGCGAATCCCGCCGACTTCACGCCACGAGGTGTCCTGTCCCGTTTCGGCTTTGAGGCTGCGATACAGGTCGGTGCTGTAATGCATCATGCGGGTCAGGTTCGCGTCCGAGCGCATCTGCCCGACGAGACCCGCCGAATGCCAGGTGGAACCCGCCGTGAGTTCGTGCCGTTCGAGCAGGACGACATCCTTCCAGCCTAATTTGGTGAGGTGGTAGGCAATGCTGGCTCCGCCCACGCCTCCGCCGATGATGACCGCTTGCGCCTGCGTTGGAAATTCGGACATGTGATTCTCCTAGTGAGATGGACAGTGGACGGTAGACCGCGGACTGTGGTTATTCCACCGTCTACGGTCTATCGTCCATCGTCTAATTTATTTTTGCCAAACTGAATCAGGCCGTGCCATCTCTGCCACGATGTCGAACGTGGAGATTGCGCCGAGCGGGAAGGCGTCGGGGTCGTCTTTATCCACCACCACCAGGCGGTGATGATGGTTTTGGATCAGCAGGTCGGCGGCTTCGCGCAGGCTGGCATGGATGTCAATTGTCAGCGCGGGGTGCATTACGTCGCGGACGGTTAGTGACTCATCAACGCCTTCTTTGACGAAGCGCAGCAGGTCATATCCACTGACCACGCCGAGAACTTTTCCTTTGACATCCACCACCAACACCGAGCGCCAGCCTGAAGATGTCATGGCGCGCGCGGCGGAGGCGATGGGTGTCTTTCCGCGACAGACCAAAATTGCATCGGACATCACGTCGCCAACCGTTTGCCGTTTGGATTTGATGCTTTTTGTAATGCTGGCAACGAAATCCGCGATTGAAATGATACCGACCGGCTTTTCGTTCTCGGTGACGAGCAGGCGGCTGACCCGCTTCTCGATGATCCGTTTTACTGCTTCAGCGGCGGGAATGTTCAAGTCAACAGAATCAACCGGATGGGACATTAGATCCGCGGCGGTCAATTTCCGCATGACCACCAGGCTTTCCTCATCCGATGAAAGCCATTCGCCCGCCATTAAATCAAAATCCGTGATGACGCCGGCAATGCGTCCATCACGGTCTGTTACGAACAAGGCGTGAATGTTATGCTGGTCCAGGAGCACCGCCACCTGTCCCATTGTTGCTGTGGTTTTGCAGGTGAACACGCCGGGATGCATCAAGTCTTTTACAAGGTTGGTCATTGGAGACTCCGTACTGCAACATTTATGTTGTGTGTGCAATGCGCAAGATAAATCCTGCGGTACTGCAACATTCATGTTGCGTGTGCAATGCGCAAGATGAATGTTGTACCAAAGGGTTTGACCCGATTATAATGAAAAAATCAAAAACTTGCAAATTCCTTCAAATTCTTATATAATCCTCCAGATGGGAAAACCCCTGATTCCAGCCCAGCGTAGAGAGAAAATACAGGAATATCTTGCCGTGCATCAAATCGCGCGTACCGCCGATATGATGGAGTTGCTGGATACTTCCGAGGCTACTGTGCGCCGCGACCTCGAATGGCTGGAACAAAAGGGATTTCTCGAACGCACACATGGGGGCGCGATATTAAATCAACGCGTTGTTTTTGAACAGGAATACCAGCAGCGCGCGCAAAATTTTCCCGAAGAAAAAAAACTTATTGGTGAACTTGCCGCTTCGCTGATCGAAGAGGGCGATATCGTTTTCATCAACAGCGGCACGACCGCCACACAGGTACTTCATCACATCCCGCGCAATCCCCGCATCACGGTTTTTACAAACAATGTCAGCGCCCTGGTGGATATCGGCGACCCGGGCTTTCAACTCTTTGTGACCGGGGGCGAATACCAGGCACGCTCCAACTCTCTGGCAGGGCGCTTCGCTCTGGACAGCGTGAGCCTGGTCTTTGCCAATAAAGCGATTCTTGGCGTTGACGGAATCTCCCTAAAACACGGGTTGACCGTGCCGACCAACCCCGAAGCAGAAGTGGTGCGCAAGATGATCGAACGCACCAAAGGGCAGGTCATCGTGGCGGCAGATCACAGCAAATGGGGTTCGGTTTCCAATTTCCCTGTGGCGGATATCGATAAAATGGATAAGTTGGTCACCGATGCAGGCTTCAGCCAGCGCGCAAAAAAAGACCTTGCGGAATATTCGGTGGATGTGTTGTCGGCGAAGAGTTTTATGTAGGTCAGGTTTGCAGCCTGACAAAAATCTACACATGGAGTCACCATGAAAACACAGGCACAGATCGTAATTATTGGCGGTGGAATTTTTGGGGCACAGGTTGCCTATCACCTTGCGAAGTATGGGCGCAAGGATGTGGTGATTGTTGAGAAAGGCGAGATTGCCAGCGGCGAATCGTCCCATGCGGCGGGGTTGGTGACGCAGTTTGCCACGTCTCAGGCGATGCTCAAATTCCGCATGTACAGCGTGGAGTTGTACAGCGAACTGGGGTTGTTCGATACCGTCGGCAGTTTGCGCGTGGCTTCGAGCAGGAAGCAACTGCTTGAGATGGAAAGAAGCGTCAGCCGCGCCAAGGCGTTGGGCTTGGATTGCGAAGTCATCTCACCTGAAGAATCAAAAAAGCATTTTCCGCATATTTCAGATGAAGAATTATATGGCGGCATCTACCTGCCCGGCGATGGGCAGCTTGACCCGTATACCGCAACCACGTCCATGGTGAATTTTGCAAAAGAGATGGGTGTTGAAGTTTATACCAACACCCGCGTGACCGGCATTAAAGTGTCGGCGCAGGGGAATGTCGAGGCGGTGGTAACAGACAAGGGCGAAGTCCGATGCGAGATCATCGTCAACGCGGCAGGCATGTGGGCGCCGCGCATCGCCGCCATGGCGGGTCTGCACGTCCCAACCACTCCCGTGGACCATCAGCACATTGCATTGCGTGCTGTGCCCGGGCATGAGTTTGATTCAAAGACACCCTGTTTGCGCGACCCGGATAATTTAGTTTATATGCGTCAGGAACAGGGCGGACTTGTGATCGGCGGTTATGAGCCGAAGCCGCTTCCGCGCTGGATTGACGGTACGCCGTGGGAGCATGGCAGCAAGAGTTTCCCCGGTGATTTTGGTCAGTTTGAAATGTTACTTGAAGGTGCAATTCGCCGCCTGCCATTTTTGGACCAGGCGGGCATTATCACGTTGGTGCGTCACCCGGGTGCGTACACACCTGATTGCCAACCCTTGCTTGGACCGATGGCAGGTGTGCGCGGCTTTTGGATGATGGCAGGCATGTCGCTGAACGGGTATGGCGGCGCGGGTGGCATGGGCAAGTTGATGGCAGAGTGGATCATTGATGGCGAAGCGCCGATGGATATTTATGGTTATCGCGCCACGCGCTTTGGAAATTATTATTCCGATTTCAAGTACGCGGCGGAGCGCACGGTGGAGAGTGTGAAGTATTATTACCGCCTGCGCTTCCCGCATGACGAGCATGAAAATGCGCGCCCGCATCGCACCAGCCCCGTGCATTATCGTTTGATGGAGAATGGCGCGGTCTTCGGCGAGAAGTTCGGCTGGGAGCGTGTGAACTATTTTGAGCCGGGCAAGGAATGGCGGCGCATGGGTGAAGACCAGCGCTTGTGGGGGTGGTCAAAGCCTCCGTTCTTCGAGCGCGTGCAACAGGAAGCGATTGCGACCCGTGAGCGTGTGACATTGTTTGACCTGACCTCATTTGGCAAGATCGAAGTCAAGGGCAAAGGCGCATTGCCGTTGTTGCAGCGATTGACATCCAGCAACATGGACAAACCCGTTGGCAGCGCCATGTATACTCAGTTCCTCAACACACGCGGCGGCATTGAATCCGATTTGACCGTTACGCGTTTGGGTGAGGAATATTTCTGGGTCATCACCGGCTCGGGCTTTATCGCCAACGACCTGGCGCGCATCCAAATGCATGTGGATGAGAACGACGGCGAAGTCTCCATCCGTGATATTACACAGGAACATGCCTGTCTCGCGCTTTGGGGACCGAAGTCGCGCGCTGTGTTGAAGGAAATTACGGATAGCGATGTCTCGAATGAAGGGCATCCGTATTTGATGACCAAGCCGATTGTTATCAATGGTGTGAAAGCGCTGGCGCAGCGTGTCAGTTACGCGGGCGAACTTGGCTGGGAGTTATACATCCCGAACAACCGCGCTACGATGGTCTGGGATATGCTCATTGAAGCGGGCAGGGAATTCGGCATGGAACTCGGCGGGTACAAGGCGCTTGATCCGCTGCGTTTGGAAAAGGGTTTCAAATATTTCACCGTGGACATTACACCAACGACCACGCCGTACGAAGCGGGTCTCGGTTTCTGCGTAGATTTGGATAAGGGTGATTTCATCGGGCGCGATGCATTGGTCAAACAGAAAGCGGAAGGTGTGACGCGCAAACTCTGCACACTGGCGCTGACCGATACCCAGGATTATGTCCAGATTTACGGCGGCGAAGCGGTTCATCATGAAGGCAAAGTCGTCACCCGTGTACGAAGTGGCGGCTATGGTTTTACCGTGAAGAAAAATATTTTATACGCCTACCTACCCATAGAATTGGCAGTAAAAGGAAGGCGTTTCACCATCGAACTCATCGAAGGCAGCCGTGAGGCGGAAGTGACTACATCTGTGTTGTACGACCCGAAAGGCGAGAAACTGAGGGCATAGACCGTGGACCGTAGACGGCGGACGATGAAAGTCCACGGTCTACGGTCTGTCGTCAGCCGTCTAAATTGATATGGCAAAGAAAACTCCCCCTCCCGCTTACGTCGGCTTTGGTATGTTGACCCCCGTGTACATCATGTCGCTGGATAAACTGCCGAAACTGAATACAGGCGCAGTCGTGCATCAGGTCAGCGACTATGTGTATGATGATGCGGCGATTATTGCCTGCAACCTTAGCCAATGGGGCGTGCCCTCCGCCATGATCGGTACGGCGGTGGGGGACGACCTGCTTGGAAAATATGTAATCGATAAGTTTAAGGAACTTGGCGTTCAAGGAAAAGTTCGCGTCACAGACGAGTACAAGACCCCGCTCGAAGTGAATGTTTCAGATAAAAAAGGCGCGCGCACCTACTTCTGGCAGCGTTCGCAGGAGATTCTGAGCACTTTGGATACGGCGGATCTTTCGCTCATCAAAAAAGCCAAATTGCTATACGTGGATTGGTACGATGGCGATCATATCGTCCGTGCGATGGAAGAGGCCAAGCGGCACAATGTACCGGTCTTTCTGAATTTTGAACATGGTCACAAGCATCCCGACCTGCTCAAAAAATATGCAGGCATCGTCACGGTCTGCCAGGCGGTGACGGATGCGGCCCAGATCGGCAAGAAGCAATCCATGCTGGGTGTGGCGCGCAAACTGATCAAGTCTGGTATCGAGACGGCGATCATCACGATGGCAAGTCAGGGATGCATGGCAGTCCAGGGAGAGGAGATCATCCGCGCGTTTGCCCCGAAGGTAAAGGCTGTGGACGCCTCCGGCGCAGGCGCGACGTTCTCCTCTGGTTATGTGTATGGCTATTTGAATCGCTGGAGTTTGGAGGATACTGTCCGTTTTGCGATTGCGGCGGCGTCACTCAAAGTCACCCGCTCCGGGCTGGAGATGTTCCCCGTGCCGGAGATTCAGGGGTTGGCGCGCACGGTCCGTATCGAGCGCATGATCTATCGCGGCGACCAGTTCCACACCATCCGCAAGTTCTTGAGGCTGCCGCAGAACAGTCCGCTGATGAACAATACCCTTGTAAAGGAAAGCCAGAAATTTGCCGAGAAGATAATGCCAAAGAAAAAAGTCGATCGCAAAAAGATCAAAAGATCGATGGTTGAATAATTTATTAATAAGGATGTGAACCATGTCATTTGCCGCTTTGCTTACGCAGGAACAGGTCGGGAAAATTCACGATGCTTCGCTCGAGATTTTGGAAGAGGTTGGGCTAAAGGTTCGTTACGAACCTGCGCGTGCGTTGTTCAAAAAACATGGGTGCAGTGTGGAAGAGGAGCGCGTAAAGTTTCCGCGCGCGGTGGTGGAGAAGTACCGCAAGATGGTTCCGCCGTCGTTTACCTTTTACGGGCGCGACCCGAAATTTGACAAAACGATTCCACAGGATAGCCCGGTCATTGTTACAGCGAGTTCAGCGCCCGATATTATTGACCCGGTAACAGGCCAGGAAAGACGCGCCGAGTCAAAGGATATCGCGCGGATCGCGCATCTCATCAACGAACTTCCGGGCTACGACATCTTCTCCATTTCCACACTGGCGGATGACGCGCCTGCGGATCAATTCACAATCTCGCGCCTGTATCCGTCCATCAAGTATTGTCTTAAACCGATCCGCGTCACCACGACCGATATGAAGGACACGCTCAGCATCATGGAGTTGGCCTATCTGGTGGCAGGCGGGGAGGAGGCGTACAAGGCGCATCCGTTCCTGACGCATCATTACTGTCCCGTGGTCTCGCCGTTGACGATGGACAATCTCTCCACCGAGAACGTGATGTTCTTTGCAAAAGAGGGCCTGCCGGTCTACCCAACGATTGTGCCAAATGCTGGTCTCACTTCGCCCATGTCGATGGCGGGGACACTGGTGCAAGGCAACGCAGAATTTCTCTCCGCATTGGTGTTGATGGAGATGGTAAAAGAAGGCACGCCGACGATCTATGCCACGCTCGGCACCGTAGCGGACATGCGCTCGGGCGCGTATACGTCTGGCGCAATCGAATGTGGTATGTTACATATGGCATACGCTCAACTGGCGCGTTTTTACGATGTGCCTGCGGGTGGATATGTGGGGCTGACCAACGCCAAGTTGAACGATACACAGGCAGGCTATGAAACGGGTATGTCTGGTGTGGCTGGCCTGCTCGGCGGCATGGATATGTTCAATATCGGCGGTTTGATCGATGCACTTAAGACCTTCGATTTTGCCAAAGCCGTGATTGACGATGAAGTGGCGCAGATGTTGAAGCGCCTGAAGCGCGGCATCTCCTTTAGTGAAGAAGACCTCGGCTTGAATCTGATTAAAGAGATCGGGCCGGGTGGTTCGTTCATTGTCGCCAAACACACCATCAGCCGCATGAAGACCGAAGCAGTGATGACCAAGATCGCAGACCGCGACGCGCGCAGCATCTGGGAGAAGAAGGGCGCAACCGACACCCATGCCAGGGCGATGAAAAAGGCAAAGGACATCATGTCCAACAATACTGCGCCATTGATTTCCCCGGAAGTCGATGGGAAGATACAGTCCCAGTTCCCTGGCCTGATTGCAGGCACACTGGAACCGATCTAATAGCAATGAAAAATGGAAGAGAGAGTTTATGTTTCGTATTTTTAAGCGCAAGGAAGATAAGTTCCAAAAATTGATCGAGGAGCAGGCCGCTCTTTCTTTTGAGGGGATGCGGCTGCTTGTCAAATATTTGGAGACGGCAGATTCTGAAATCGCCGAGCAACTATCCCTTAAAGAAAAAGAAGCGGATGAAGTCCGCCGCATTCTGATCGATGAATTGAACCGCACCTTTGTCACGCCGTTCGATCGTGAGGATATTTTCGCGCTCTCCCGTTCGGTGGATGACGTCATGGATTATGCCGATACCACCGTGGTGGAGATGGTGATCCTGAACGTCCAACCAACACCGTACATGCAGCGGATCGCGACCCTGCTCAAGGATGGCGCGTATGAAATCTGGCAGGGAATTTTGCGCCTGCCCAAACACCCAAATGTTGCACTGGACCATGCCCAACGTGCGAAAGCGCTGGAAAACCGGGTGGAGATGGTGTATCGTGAAGCGGTGGCAGACCTGTTCAGCGGGCCCGAGGATGTCCATCATGTAGTGGAGATGTTGAAACTGCGCGAGGTCTATCGTCACCTATCCAATGCGGCAGACCGGGGTGATGAGGCGGCCAATATCATTGCGGATATTGTGGTGAAAAGAACTTAACATGCCGTTAATCCCAAATGAGCTGCTTCTTGTTATTATCCTGGCGCTGGTCTTTGAATTCATTAACGGGATGCGCGACTCAAGTAACATTGTGGCAACCATGATCTCTTCAAGGGCGTTTCGCCCTCAAACGGCGCTTGGTATAACGGCTGTGGCAGAGTTTCTCGGTCCCTTTCTGTTCGGTGTGACGGTGGCGAAGACCGTCGGCGGCGATATTGTCGACTCTCGGTTGTTGAGTTTGGACGCGCTTGTGGCTTGTCTGCTGGCTGCCATTCTTTGGAACATAGTCACCTGGTATTTTGGCATCCCGAGCAGTTCGTCTCATGCTTTGATCGGCGGCCTGATTGGCGTTGTGGTTTTTATTGCAGGGGCTGGCGTGATCGACCCCAATGCTTTTTACAAGGTTTTAATTGGGTTGTTTTTCTCCCCAGTGGCAGGTTTTCTTGTCGGATATATGATGCTCAAAGGCATTTATTTCCTTGCCCGAGACGCCTCCCCGCGCATCAATGAGTTTTTCAAGCGCGCCCAATTTTTCACTGCAGTGGGTCTGGCCATGAGCCATGGGACGAATGACGCGCAAAAAACGATGGGCATCATTACCCTCAGCCTTTTGATCGGCGGCGTGATTAACGAATTTGAGGTCCCGTTGTGGGTGATTACTGTCAGCGCCGCGACCATGGCGATCGGTGCTGGTCTGGGGGGCTGGCGGTTGATCCGCACGCTGGGGGGGAAGTTCTATAAGATCCGCCCGGTGCATAGTTTTGCCACGCAGATGACCTCCGCCATTGTGATCTTTGCGTCATCGTTTGGCGGGGCTCCGGTCAGCACCACGCAGGTGGTCAGCTCTGCGATTGTGGGGGTTGGTTCTTCGGAGAGGTTGAGCAAGGTGCGTTGGGTCGTTGTTCGTGATATCCTCACTGCCTGGCTTATCACCATCCCTGTTAGCGGGCTGCTTTCCGCGGGAATTTACTGGCTGTTGCTGAACGTGCTTTAATGGATGCTTGCTGGTTTTGATCAACCCATTCAAAGTGTGATTTGACTTTGAATATTGATAATGTTAAAATGTTAACGTTTTATTAACGGATCGGAGGTGTAAGGAAGAGAGATAGTAAAGTTCGCATGATTTGTCCAGTCAAACTAATACCATATAGGAGATAGAGAGAAATGCGTACCAAAAACTTTGCTTATCATTTGC
>JAUXWL010000102.1 GCA_030680155.1 Anaerolineales bacterium | reverse complement strand
AAATGCCGTTTCTTTACCGGGGTACGTCGCCTACCAGATGGCTCTTCCCTTGACTTACCCTGATACGACTTTATGAGACTTTGTTAAAGTTCTGTGGATACGACTTTATGAGACTCGACAAAGGCGGGAAAGCGCAATTTGCACCCTGCGGGCATGATACCCTACGGGCATGATATGACCGTTGGCATTATATCAAGTGTAAAAATTATTTTGTTTCAAGGGCTTGCTCATCAGGTCATGTGACTTTGATGTAAAATTGACGCATGCCGAAGCAGAAATATTATGTCGTATGGAAGGGACGCAAGACTGGTATTTTCACCACATGGGCGGAGTGCGAGAAACAGGTGAAGGGATTCGTCGGCGCGCAATTCAAAGCGTTTGGGAGCGAACTCGAAGCGGAGGCAGCCTATCTTGCGAATTATGACGATTACAAAGGCAAAGTCGCCACCAGCGGGAAATGGAGGACGGCCAGCATCCAGCCCATCCTTCCGTCCCTGTGTGTGGATGCGGCCTGCAGCGGCTCACCAGGCAGGCTGGAATATCGCGGCGTGAACACAGAGACGGGCGAGGAGATATTTCAGGCAGGCCCCTATAATGAAGGGACGAATAATGTCGGGGAATTTCTGGCCATCGTCCACGCGCTGACATGGCAGGGAAAACATAACATGCACATTCCGATCTATTCTGATTCGCAGAACGCCATTTCGTGGGTACATACGGGGGAATGTAAAACCAAATTGAAACACTCTTCCCACAATGCGGTCCTGTTCGCGATCATCCGCAGCGCAGAGAACTGGCTGGCGGAAAACGTACTTCCAGAAGGAAAGATATTGAAATGGGAAACCGATATATGGGGCGAGAATCCAGCGGATTTTGGGCGAAAGTAAATGTCAACTTGTAGAATCAGCTTCGAGGTCCGTGTTGAAGCGGAAATATAACGTATGAAATTAATTGGCTGGTCCTGGTCGTTCGGTCACCTGCGCGGAGTGGATATCCGTTTCCATTTTTCACTGCTGTTCAGTGTCCCCATTGCATATTATCTGTTCCGCCCCGTGGATGTGCGCGGGACGGTGGAAGCCCTGCTGTGGGTTGGCGGGTTTCTTTTTTTTATCCTGCTGCATGAGCTTGGGCATACATTCGCGGCGCAGGCGGTGGGCGTGGAAGTGAAGAGCGTGGCGGTCTGGCTGTTGGGCGGTTTTACCAACCTTGCCTATAAACCCGAAAAGCCTTTGCATAATTTATTCATTTCACTGGCGGGACCGCTGGTGAATATGGCGCTCGCATTTCTGTGTGTGGCGTTGTATATCGGGTTGATCTTTATTTCCCTGCCGTATTCGCGGAACATCGAATTGTTTCTTTGGGCGCAGACGTTTCATAACCTGCTTTTCTCGCTTGCAATCGTGAATGTGATCCTGGTGGTCTTCAATCTCCTGCCCGTCTATCCGCTGGATGGAGGCAACATCCTGCACGCTTCGATGGAGTTGTTCTTCGGTAAAACGAACGCAGACTGGATCACGATCCTCGTCAGTATTCCGTTTTTGCTTTTGTTGATCGTCCTTGGGCTCATCACCCGCGATTACATTCTGCTTGTATTTTGTGTGTTGATCGCGTTTGCAGTTGCCACGTTGAACCGCTCACTGCTGCGCTGGATCAATCTGGGGATCAATTATCTTTTCAAGCGCGCGGGATATTATTACCTGCTCGGTGATTTCGAACGCGCCGCACAGCTGTACACGCGTACCATCGAAACCCAGCCCGACACCATCAGCCATTATCTGGCGCGCGCAGGCTGCTATTTGATGATCGGTCAAAAGGAACGCTCCGCTGCGGATGTGGAGCGCGCTTTGAAAATGAATCCAAAGCATGCCTTTGCTTTGCAGTTGCGCGGCGAGATCCTTTCACTTGAAAAAGAGTACGACCAGGCCTTGGAATATTACGACCGCGCGCAGGCAGTCAACCCGCATTGGGCGGTTCCGTATTTTGACCGCGCCTCGGTGATGCTGGAGCGCAAGGAATTTCAATCCGCGTTGGATGGCTTCAACAAAGCCATTTCACTGCAATCGCGCATGTCGTTGTTTTACCTCGTGCGTTCGCTCGCGCATTTCAGGCTTGGCGATCTCGAGTCCGCGCACCGCGACCAGGACCTCGCCGTACAAATTTCGCCGGGCGATGCGCTCGTGATGGTGGATATCAACCTCATGCTCTATGAGGATAACCTGGATTGGGCGCGGGATTATTATGACCGCATCCTCTCCAAAGACCCGCGGGATGCGCTCGCGCTTCAAGGCTGCGCCGACGCCTGCCACACCAACCGGGAATTTATCCACGCTGTTGATTTGTACACCCGTGCCCTGAAGGTCAATCCGCGTGAGCCGCGTTTATACCTGGGACGTGGCAAATCGTATCTGGAATTAAATGAACCCGACAAAGCCCAAGCCGATCTGAAGCAAGCCCGCACTGTGACGAAGATTCTGCACCTACAGCGTCAGGCAGAAGAGTTGTTGAAAACAATCAGCGCAGCGCGCCCCACAAAGGAACAGCCATGAAAAACGCATTATTGGTGATCGACATTCAAAAAGACTATTTCCCCGGCGGAAAATTTCCGCTTGTGAATCCGCTGGAAGCCGCAAAGAACGCTTACATGCTCCTGCAATGCTTCCGCGAGCATGGCGGGAATCACATCCATATTCAGCATATCTCGCTCAGCTCCGATGCCAGGTTTTTCGTCAAAGGTGACAGCGGCTCGGATATTCACGACTCAGCCGCGCATTTTGAGGGCGAGCCGATTGTTTATAAACATTATCCCAATTCTTTTCGTGAAACGAATCTATTGGAAATGCTCAAAGAGTGGGGCATCGAACGCATCGTCATCACAGGCATGATGACCCACATGTGCGTGGATGCCACCGCCCGCGCCGCCGCAGATTTTGGTTTCAAGGTCATCATCGCCGAAGATGCCTGCGCCACCCGCGATCTGGAACATGACGGCAGTGTCATCCCTGCGGAGCATGTCCACAAGGCGTTTCTGGCGGCGTTGAAATCGTATGGTCAGGTGATGAAGTCGGAAGAAGTCATTGCCCTCCTTGCCAGCGAAATGAATCATCAACCTTAAACCTGGAGACCTTATGACCACCCTCGACCCCGAACGACAAAAACAAGCCAAACAATATGCCCGCATCAAACGCCGCCTCTGGCTGGTGGACAATATCCTCAGCATGTTCTATGTGCTTGCCTGGCTTTTCTTTGGCTGGGCAATCTCACTGCGCGATTTCCTCCTAACCATCACAACAAACGAGTGGCTGCTGGTTGCGTTTTATGTCTCTGTCTTTATTGGCGTCGCTTCTATTTTGAGTTTCCCGCTAAGTTATTACAGCGGATTTATTCTCCCGCATCGGTTTGACCAGTCCAACCAGACTCTCAAAGACTGGATCGTTGACCGTCTCAAAGGACTCGCGATCGGCGCTCCCATTGGCCTGATTCTGCTCGAATTGTTTTATCTCGCCTTGAGAGCCACCGGCGATCTGTGGTGGTTGTGGGTGGCCGGCGGCACGCTGGTCTTTAGTGTTTTGATGTCCAACCTCGCGCCGATCCTCATCATGCCATTGTTCAACAAATATGTCCCGCTTGGCGATGAACATCAGGAACTCGCTGACCGTCTGATGAAACTTGCCGAACGCGCCAATACCAAAGTCCGCGGCGTCTTCAAATTTGACATGTCCAGGCGTACCAAATCTGCCAACGCTGCATTGACGGGCATCGGCAACACGCGCCGCATTATTTTGGGCGATACACTCATCAACGAATTTTCATTGGACGAGATCGAAACCGTCCTCGCGCATGAGTTGGGACATCAAGTCCATCGCGATATTCCACTGTTCATCGCATTTGGCACGTTCACAACGACCATTGGTTTTTATCTCGCATCTCTTGGGATGGATTGGGCAGTGAATAACTTTGGCTTCTTCGCCGTCAGTGACCCCGCCGCCTTTCCTGCGCTTGTGCTCATTCTCAGTATGTATGGCTTATTGACCTCACCGCTCGATAATGCCGTCTCCCGCTGGCGCGAAAATATGGCGGACGATTATGCCCTGCAATCCACGGGCAAGGGCGAAGCATTTGCTTCTGCATTTACAAGATTAGCCAACCAAAACCTCGGCGAGATCGACCCCGAAAAATGGGTGGTCTTCATGTTCTACTCCCACCCGCCGCTCGGAGAGCGGATCGAAAAGGCCAGAAATTTTTCAGTATAAAAAAAGCAGGTCGCGTTTTCGGCGCAACCTGCTTTTCACTTCTCACTTTTTACTCGTTACTCATCACTCCCCGCCTACATCAAATCTTCCATCAGCTCCATTGGCACAATCGCCGCACCGACAATGCCCGGACCCGTATGCACGCCCAACACAGGCGAGATGCGCGCAATTTCCATTTTGGCGATGTTCAGCTTCTGTTTAAACTCTTCTGCAAGCAGATCTGCTTTTTCGGCGAAGCGACCGTGCAAGACCGTAGCCCAAACGGGCTTTTTTCCGTATTTCTCGGCTAGGAAATCCGCAAGGATCGTCATGGCTTTTGCAATCGAACGTCCCTTGGCAACGGTGCTGTATTTGCCATCCGTATCCACGCGGATGACGGGTTTGAGATTCAGCAACGCGCCTGCCATTGCCTGCACGCGTCCGATGCGCCCGCCGCGCGCCAGATATTCCAGCGTGTCGAGCGTGTAGATTACCTCAGTATTCTCGCGGATTTTGGTCAACCGTTCCTGGATTTTCTCCATGCTCCAGCCTGCCTTATCCGCCAGCGCCGCCGCCATCACCTGGAAGCGTTCGCCGCCAGAGAGCGTCAGCGTATCCCAAAAGCTGACATGCGCCTCCTCCTTGACCAAACTCCCGCCGTCCTGTGCCGAGTTGATCGTGCCGCTCAGCCCCGATGAAATATGGATGGAGAAAATATCCTTATTTGTTTCTGCGATCTTGCGATACAACTCCGCAAAGATGCCTGCCGAAGGCTGTGCCGTGGTGGGGAATTGCGGGCGCATGGCCTCGAGCCGGTTGTAGAAATCATCCGCTGAAATATCGGCAGAGTTCACTTCCCCTTCTGGGAACTGGATGAAAAGGGGAGCTTGCACAATTCCGAGTTGCTCAAGTTCCTCGTTCGACATATCTGCTGCACAATCTGTTACGATCTTCATCTTTAGTCTCCTTGGTTTCTATCGTTTTTTTACTTCTCACTTACCACTTACCACTTCTCACTTCTCACTTCTCACTTCTTACTTCTTACTTCCGTCTTTCCAAAAACCACTTCACTGTATCTCTGATCGACTCGTACAATGAACGTGGTGCATAGCCTAATTCTTTTGTCGCTTTGGCATGACTGATATTTGAGTTGCTCTGCAACACTTCCAATGAATACGGCGTAAAGCGCGGAGTCGCATTCGCCATCTGGTAATACATGGGTGTAAACATCGCCGCAAGCCTGGCAAGGTCAAATGGGATTTTCATTTGAAAGAAATTTTTCCCCGTTATCTCCCGCACGGTTTCAAGCATATACCGCACGGAAATTTTCTGCCCCGATAAAATATAACTCTCGCCGCGCTTTCCGTTTTCGGCAGCGGAGATCAAACCGTCCGCCACATCGCGCACATCCACGAAGTCATACGCGCCGTCAACATAGAGTGTCGGCTTCGCTGTCGCCGCATCGTGGATGACCGCGCCCATCATCGATCCGCGAAAATCGTACGGGCCGATCACGCCGGTGGGGCAGGTCACAACAGCTTCCAGTCCGGAACGAGCCGCGTTCAATACTTCCAGCGTCGCTTCCGCCTTCGAGCGGTCATACGCGCCGTAGGGATTGTTCATGTCGTAGGGAATTTTTTCGTCAATGACCCCATTCTCCACGCGTTGAATGGCATGGATGGACGATGTGTAGATCAGCTTGATCCCGTTTTCCATTGCGGCGCGCAATACATTTTTCGTACCATCCACATTGACCTTGCGCACAAATGGATTGGGACCAGGCATAATGGAAATGACGCCTGCCAGATGGAAGATGCCCTTAACGCCGCGCATGGACTTGAACAACGAATCGCCATCCAGTACATCCCCATCCACCGCTTCGACTCTTAATCCCGAAATTGATTCGCGGCATTCGCCCGGCAGGATCAACGCTCGAACATTTTCCCCGCGCTCCAAAAGTTTTCGCACAAGGACATTCCCCACATGTCCTGTCGCGCCAGTTACCAACCACATAGTTCTCCTTCTATGTCATTGCGAGGGCGAGTGCTTTTCTCGCAATGACATCATCTCTTCAATAGACTATTGATCAATAGGTTCGTGCTATCGCGCGCGACCTTTTCCCATTTTGCGCCTTTGGGGTCGAGCAGGCTTTGCAGCAGCAAGCCCATCGCCGTGGACATGATCATGCGCGAAGTCAGTCCGGGATCGACATCAACGAACGAGCCTTCGTCCACGCCTTTTTTGATGAGCGCTGTGAAGTGTTTGTGGTAGCGGCGGTAGGGGGCAATGCTTGCCTGCCAGATATTGTCGTCGCGGCTGGCTTGCAGCCAGAACTCAAGGAACATGGGCAAGCCTTCATTTGCGGTTGCGAAAATATAGGGGAATGCTTCGGTGATCTGCATGAATATTTCAGGGACAGGTTTATCCTTCGACGCTGCGATGGCGTTGTCGATGGTTTTCAACCAGCCATCCAGCAGGGCGAGGAACAAGGCCTGTTTGCTCTCGAAATGATGATAGAACGCCCCCTTGCTTATGCCTGCATCCCTGCAAATGTCATCCACACTGGCAGCGTTGTATCCGCGCGCGGAAAATAACTTTATGGCTGATTCAAGTATTTTTGCCCGTGTCTCTTCACTTCGCTGTTGCATGTGCCCTCACCCTACCCTCTCCCAAAGGGAGAGGGTTAATAGGAATAAAACCGACTGGTCGGTTTGTTTTTACCCTTGAAGGATTGCACTGTCAAGATGACAAAGATTACACCGGGTTAAGAAAAAACGTGACAGCAAATTTTCGCTGTCACGTTCGGCTGGAAAATAAAAAGGAATGTTTTACGCAGGCTTATACGCTGTGATCTTTGCGCTGTACACGGCTTTGTAAATAGACTCCCTGGGGTATGTGCTCACATCCAGGTCCATGTCACGCAGGGCATCGTCCACAGTGTTTTTGTCGAAGAACACAGGCTTGATGGAAATATTCGTGAAGCCAACCGATTCCATCATGGCGATGTAGTCTTTGGCTTCCACCGCGCCTGCCACGCACCCCGCCCATGCCGCCATGCTGTTGCGGACGGGTTCTGGCAGTTCGCCGTCGGTGACGATGTCGGAGACGGCAAGTTTGCCGCCAGGCGCAAGTACGCGGAAGGCTTCGTTGAAGACCTTTTCCTTGTCAGGCGAGAGGTTGATGACGCAGTTCGAGATGATGACATCCACGGTGTTACTGTCAACAGGGAGGTTTTCAAGATAGCCCTGACGGAATTCAACATTGGCGGCATCGACGCGCTGCGCGTTCTTTTGGGCGCGTTCGATCATTTCGGGAGTCATGTCCACGCCGATCACGTGTCCTTCGGGACCGACTTTCTGGGCAGCCAATAAACAATCGAGTCCTGCGCCTGAGCCGAGATCGAGCACAGTTTGACCTGGCTCCAGTGAGGCGAGGGTGATCGGGTCGCCGCATCCGTAGCTGGTGCTGGATACGTCCGATGGGACAGTGGTGAGCAGATCAGCAGGGTAGAGATTGTTTGAAGTGTCGCAGCAGTC
>JAUXWL010000099.1 GCA_030680155.1 Anaerolineales bacterium | reverse complement strand
TTCGAACGTCCCAACACCACTGCATTCGCACCTGCGATCTTCACACCGGCTTCTTTCAAAAGGTAAATACACCCATAGGGTGTGCATGGCACGAACAGCGGTTCGCGTCCCTTTTGCGCCAGACGACCGAGGTTGATCGGTGAGAACCCATCCACATCCTTTTCGATGCTGATCAGTTGCAGCACACGCTCTTCATCCAAATGATCGGGCAGGGGCAATTGCACCAGAATGCCATGTACCTTGGGGTCGGCGTTCAATTGCTTGATGAGTTTTTCCAGGTCGTCCTGTGTCATGTCCGCCGGAACGGGGTGATGAAAAGATGTCATCCCCAATTCCGCGCACGCCTTCTGCTTCATGCTCACGTAAGTCGCCGAGTCGATGCGCTCACCTACCAACACAGTCGCCAGCCCAGGCTGCGACTTGCCCTCCGCGATGCGTTTGGCAACTTTTTCCTTCACTTCATTACGCACCTTTTGCGCAATGGCAGTACCGTCGATCAATTGAGCCGTCATGGTTTGCTCCTTTTTTGTGTAAATTTGTCTTGTTCAGTACCGCAAGATTTATCTTGCGTACAACGTCCGACACAAGGGCAACATAAATGTTGCAGTACATTTTTTGTTTTTCGCAAGAAAATTATACAATTTCTGCCCCATTTCAAGTAGTGACATTCGTACCTATCGGAGTACGTGATACGTGATGCCTGACTCGTAAAGAAACCAATTACGAATTACGCATCACGCATTACGAATCACGCCCATCACTTTTTCCCCATCCACCCGCTCCAACACCACCTCGTCCACTTCATTCCAGCGCGGCGAGGGGGCGGGGGCGCTCACCCGCAGGTAATTCTCCGACCAGCCTTCCATGCGCCAGCCGTATTCGCCATACTCAGTGGTGGATTCCCACAGCACGGACATCCTCTGCCCGATGAATTTTTGCCGATAGGATTTTGCCGACTCTTCGATGGCTTCCTGCAAAATGCGGTTGCGCATCTTTCTTAACTCAGGCTTGACCTGCCCCTTCATCTTTGCCGCCCCTGTGCCGGGACGTGACGAATACGAAAAGACATGCCCGCCTGTGAATTTCATCTCTTTGACGAA
>JAUXWL010000098.1 GCA_030680155.1 Anaerolineales bacterium | reverse complement strand
CAGTCCATGCAGGCTGAACCACGTCCGCCACATGGGGAAGTAATGCAGCGCCTCCGCCTTATCCTTGAATGTCGGCAAAAGATTCTGCACCTGATCCATAAAGATCAGCCACGCCTCATCGTGCTGCGGACCTTTGGTCGCCAGTCCAAACCCGCCCTGCTGGGCAAGCGATTCCTTGGTCAGGTATTCCGAGATTTCCATGCCTTTGATTTCCATGCCAATATCATGGATGAATTTTGGGTCAGCTCCACGCTTCGCGTCGCGCACGAACAATTCCTTCATGTAGCGCACGCCCTGTCCCACAGTCACACCAAAGCCTTTACCACGCGCCATTTGATGGATGAGTTCCAACGCCGCCGCACCGTTGCCGAAATTCAGTTCAAGTCCGCCCGTGTGTTCCTTGGTGAGAATACCTTCCTCGTAACATTCCATCGCAAAAGCCACGCAGTTGGCAAACGAGATGCTGTCCACGCCGTAGGTGTCGCAATAGAAATTGAGTTCCAAAACTTTTTGCGCATCAAAGTTGCCGATATTCGAGCCCAGCCCCGCAGCGTTCTCATACTCAGGACCATCCACCAGAACACACTGACCAGCATAAGGTCCAGTTTGAATCGGGAAGTGATCCACACCATGCGAACAGCTCATGGTACATCCCAGCCAGCAGCCATCGGGCAATCCCTGGGTGAAGGCTTCCTTCCAGACTTTTGAATCAATCTTATGCGTGTCAGGATGCGAGCCATAGCGGAAGTTATGCGTCGGCAGCAGGTCAAAATGATCCATCACTTCAACGATGTTCGCTGTGCCAACTTTGCGCATCTGGTTTTGTTTGTCATCCAGATTCGTAATTTCCTTGTTGATGCGCGTCCCTGCCTTGCGGATGAGCGCCATATCCGCCACGCCATTTTTATCGCCGCCCATATCGGTGTAACGCACAACGATGGCTTTGATTTTCTTATCACGGAACACGCGCCCCGGTCCGCCGCGCCCCGCCTGTTTGAAACGCGCCTCCTTGCGGCGCACATCGTACCAGGTGGAATTGATCAACGCGATGCGGATATGCTCCGCCGCCTGACCAGCCGACAAGACCGAGATGCCGCGCCTGCCCTTTTCATCGCCTCCGTACTTGACTGTAAGCTGGTTCGCGATCTCATGCGAATCCAACACTGTGAGCGGGTCTGACTCAATCGTCACCCTGCCCGTATCGCCGTCAATGAAGATGATGACATCCCCCGCCGCCTTGCCCTGAATCTCCAGCGCATCGAAACCCGAGAATTTCAGGAAGGGCGCAAAGTAGCCACCGACGTTGCTGTCAATCACATTCTCGGTCAGCGGACTCAACGTCACCACCGTGGATTTGCCGCTGCCCGGATATGCTGTAATCCCACAAATGGGACCGTTGGCAATCACCAGTTCGTTTTCGGGATCATTCCATTTCGTTTCAGGCGTAACCGCATCCCACAGCAGCTTGAGCGCAAATCCGCGCCCACCCGTAAACAGGTCTTTCATTTGCTGGGTGACGGGTTTTTCGAGAAAGGTGTTATTTTCCAAATTGATGTACAGCGTCCGCCCTGCATACCCGCGTTCCACGGGACGTTTTTCGTAGGTGTATTCTCCTAAAAGAGTCGATTGTGCAAGATCGGCAGGCATGGTCATGGGTCAGTCTCCTGTGATTTCAAATCAAAAATACTATCTTCATTATCACGGAAAGAACACGGAATGCCTACTGATGAACTTCCCCTTCTGGCAGTGTCATTAAACCGCACGGGGAGCCGACTTTCAGTCGGCTTTGTAAGAGCAGCATGGACGGTGCTCAAGCAAAACATGTCAGGAACGGAGTCGAAAGTCTCCCAACTTTCGAGCAAAATCAGGAGATTTTGCAGTCCGCGTTGGCAACCTTCGCTTGAACACCGTGGATGTTTACGTCTGTGCGGGCGAAATATCATGGTTATAATCCCCGCATGGACAACTCCCTGCTCCCCTTCTTTCAGCCCAAAGGCGTCGTTGTTATTGGCGCATCCACCTCCCCTGAAAAACTTGGCTACGGTGTGGCACGCAACCTCATCCAAAGCGGATACACAGGCGCGATCCATCTTGTCGCGCAGAAAAGCGGTGAGATTTTCGGAAAGAAAATCCACACTAACTTGCAAGACATTCCCGATCCCGTTGACCTTGCCATCCTCATCGTGCCCACACCTGCCACGCCGCAAGCCATCGAAGTTTGCGGCAAACGCGGCATCAAAGCGGCGGTCATCGTCTCCGCAGGATTCCGTGAAGTCGGCGAAGAAGGCGCAGAGTTGGAAAAACGATGCGTCGAAATTGCGCACGCGCAAGGCGTGCGCCTGCTCGGTCCCAACTGCATCGGGACGATTGACACGCACTTCCCGCTCGACACCACCTTCCTGCAACCGCCCATGCCCGAAAAGGGCGGTATCGGTTTTATTTCCCATTCGGGCGCATTCGCCGCCGCCATCGTAGATTGGGCACGCGGACAAGGATTCGGCTTCTCGCGCATCGTCAGCCTCGGCAATCAAGCCGATGTCAACGAAACCGACATGCTGCCCATGCTCGCAAACGATGACGCAACCAACGTCATCGTGATGTACATGGAAAGCATTTCGAACGGCAGGCGCTTCGTGCAAGCCGCGAGCGAAGTGACAAAACAAAAACCTGTCATCGCGCTAAAAGTCGGGCGCTTTGAGGCGGGGCAAAAAGCCGCCGCCTCCCACACGGGCGCACTCGCCGCATCTGACACCGCCTTCGATGCCGCCTTCGAGAAAGCAGGCGTGCTCCGCGCCGAAACCGCCGAGCAGATGTTCGACTGGGCGCGAGCGTTGGAGAATTGTCCGCTGCCGAAGGGCAACCGCATTGGGATTTTGACCAACGCAGGCGGACCTGGCGTGATTGCCGCCGATTCACTCGAACGGGAAGGCTTGGTTCTCGCCCATTTGAACGACTCCACGCTGGAGGTTTTATCCGCCATCCTGCCCGCCGCCGCCAACATCCACAACCCAGTGGATATGCTCGCCTCCGCTTCGCCTGAGCAGTATGCCGAATGTTTGCGGCTTCTTTTACAAGACGAAGATGTCGATGCAGTCATGGTCATCCTACCGCCCCCACCCATGTTCAAAGCGGAAGAAGTGGCGAAGGCGATTAGTGAGGTTATGGAGTCGGACAGCTTGCTGTCCACAAGCGGCAAGCGGCTTGACTCCAAAAAACCAGTCGTCATCGCGCTGTTGGGTTCGACTCTCGTTGAGAATGCGAGTAACGAGTTCCGAGAAATGAGAGTACCGACATATCCCTTCCCCGAACGGGCGGCGTCGGCGCTGGCGACGTTGGTAAGACGCGCAAGATTCCTTGCAGACGATAGACCGCAGACCGCAGATCGTGAAACCACCGTCCATCGTCCACCGTCCACCGTCAATGATCTCATGCAAGCCTACGGCATCCCTACCGCGCCGATCAAACTGGCACGGGATGAGAACGAAGCGGTTCAAATCGCGGAAGAACTTGGCTACCCTGTGGTGATGAAGATCGCGTCGCCGGATATTTTGCATAAATCGGATGTGGGCGGGGTGTTGCTGAATATCCAAGATGCCGCTGCTCTGCAAAGGGGCTACGCGCAAATGATGGAGCAGATGCAATCATTGATTCCACGGGTGCGGATCAAGGGTGTGCATATCCAGCGTCAAATCGCTGAGGGACAGGAAGTCATCATCGGCATGGTGCGCGATGCGCAATTCGGGGCGTTGATGATGTTCGGCTCAGGCGGCGTGGAGGTGGAGGGACTCAAGGATGTAGCCTTCTGCCTGGGGACGTTGAACCAGGCCGAGGCGGAGGCAATGATGCGCAAAACATGGGCTGGGATAAAACTCAAAGGCTTCCGTAATATCCCGCCCGTAGATGAGGAAGCGGTCAGGGATGTTTTGATCAAATTATCGCGCCTGGCCGCAGAGCATGAAGAGATCGAGGAAATTGAAATCAATCCGCTGCGGGCGCTCACGAATGGCGCGGTGGCGGTGGATGTCAGAATCAAACGTGTTGTATTGCCGTAGAAAATATCGTATAGTGTTCATACTCAGTAGATCACGAAAACCTCGCGTAGTGTGCGCTCTCTAGCGCAAAACTGGCGTTAGACGCCTTCGGCAGCGCCAATTACGCGCTTTCGTGAAGTACTGATACTATAGAAAAGGAGTGAACCATGGCAGAGAGTGTTTATAAAATCATCGAACTGGTCGGCACCAGCACAGAATCGTGGGAGAAAGCCGCAGCGGCGGCAGTGGAGCGCGCAGCGCAATCCCTGCGCGACCTGCGTGTTGCTGAAGTCATCGAACTGGATATGGTGCTTGAAGATGGCAAGATAACGGCCTACCGCGCCAAAATGAAGGTGTCTTTCAAATTCGAGAGCGGCAGCTAAGTCCACTGCAAAAACCAATTAAACACGAAGGTCACTAAGCGACTGTTTCTTAACTCGTAGGCAAAGACCCTAAAGGTTTCCCTGAGTAACGAAAACGCCGTTTTGTGAGAACTTTTTTGCAAATTATGGTTCTGTTTTGCGGCAAAAACCTTTAGGGTCTGACTTAAGAAACGCTCTCT
>JAUXWL010000093.1 GCA_030680155.1 Anaerolineales bacterium | reverse complement strand
CTTGTCTTCGCAGATGCCGAGCACGAGTTTCTCGCCCTTCGCCGCTTCGGAGACTGGCACAAGCAACTCGTTATCTTTTTCCGCCTGCCCTGGACCCCAGACGATGAGCGGGAGTCCCGTCGCCTCCAAAACGGATTTGACGACTCGCACCGCGTCATCGGGACTATCTTCGACGGTCAACGCCAGGACGACGAGGTCTGCTCCCGCCTCCTCAGCCTTTTTCGCCCATTGAGCAGGATCTGCCAGCGCCTCGCCCCAGACATCCACCAACAACGCTGACCAGTCTTCGGGTTTGCGAGATTTGATTTCAATCGCAATGACAGGCTTGTTCGGAGTGGGCGCTTCGAATTGCAAATAGGGCATGGTGGTCTGTCCGCCGACCGTCACGGTTTTCGCGCGCGTGCCGCCCTCGGCAACCGTTGCGCCGATGGTGATCGCCCTGATGTTTCCAGTCCATTTATCTTTTGGGATTTCGATTGGCATTGTTCCTCCAGTGTATCGGTGTCAGGTCTTCCAGTGTCAGGTGTCAGGAAAGCCCCGCCTTCTTGCGTGCTTCATCTCTTCTTTCAATAAATTGCTCGATCGGCGACTTGCGTTCTGCGGCGAGACCCAAGTCCTTCAATTCGGATTCGTCCTTCGCCGCCATGTGGCGCAGGATATGACGATATGAAATATAAGCCGCGGGATAGATAATTCCCGCCGAATTGTGCAGCATATAGGCGACGCGAATACCCCTGTCCTTCATCATCTGTGCCGCGACCGCCAGGGATATGTCCGCAGGCAGTTCGGGGACGCCTTCGCTCATGATGTCTTCTGCGGTCAGTTTCTCATACCCTTCCCTTGCATACGCCCAGACCAGTTCATCCGCTCCGACCACGCCGATGCCGTGTCCCTCCGCATCCAGCACGCACATCGCCTCGACATTCTTCTCCAGCAGGAAGCGCGCGATGTCCACAATGGGAGAGTCCCATTTGCAGGTCGGCACGCCGACGGTCATCAGGTCACGGACAAGCTTTGCTTCTTTCATTGGATGCCATACTTTAGAGCAAGGTTTTCTGTTAACCAAGGTAGAATATTTTGTTCTCTTAGATATTGAACGATACGTTGCCAACTACATTTTCGTAACATTGTTGGCTTCCGCAAGGCTATTCTCGTTTCCTCGTAAGCAATTAATCCATCTCCTCCTTCTAGAAAAGCTGGATTTCGTTCATCATAAATTAGGATGACATGCCCATTATTAGCAGATACAGTCCCATCTGGCTTTACGCCTACTGCCAAAACATTTCTTACCAACTGATAGTTTTTATTCAGTGGACACGGGAATAAATCACTGTCACTTTTCCACTCGAACAATTGAGGCACATACTGCCAGTATTTTCTTTTTCTTTCAGTTAATAAACAGCGTTCCTTTCCTCCTTGCATTGAATAAGTACCGTCACAAGGAGGTTTTGGATTTTTTGACGTTGATTTTGCATGCGAACAAGGGCCTACTTCTGTTTCTATAAACTTACACTCAATTGCTATTCGATAATCTCCAGAAACATAACCATCAAGGCTTGTGGAACGGGAATGAGGTTCGCCAAGATAATTTACTTTGTATTCCATTGCAAAATTATCAGATGAAATTTGTGCTTTACCAAACAAATCCATTCCTTCATCATCTTTAATCTCAGACAAGTAATGCAAAGAGTCGTTGATTGCCAAATTGCCTAATACGCTTTGCGCCAATGCTTGCGAACTGTTCATGCTCCGAAACCATTTGTGTCTTTCCCCATCAGGCACAAGGTCAAGCAATTGGTCAATTTCCTTTAGATTTGCATTTGGATTGATGATGACATTTCGCCATGCTTGACATCTAGTGAAGACGGGCGGACTTGCAGGTTTAATATATCGAGGATCAAAGAGTGCTTGTTTATTTGCAAATTGAGTCTCGTGATATTTCCAATAACGCTGGAGCAAATCTGCTTTGTAGTCCATCATTATTTACCTCTCGATATTATGATTTCCTCTTGCACATTCAATTTGTGTAAGTAATCGTATATTAGCCAATGGATAAAGGAGATTGGAATTTAAACAAATATCCCAATCTCCATTCACCATCCTAGAACATCGGCTCCATCGCGGTTGCCGGATGGTTGTGCGCCTCCAGCCAGGCGAGCAGGTCGTCAACGGTTGTTACATTTCTTTCATCTGCGATCTTGTCCAGCAGATCAGGGTCGCCTTCGCGCTCACAGACCTGCTTGAATTCGTCGGACATGGTCTGCTTCAACACGGACGACATCCACACCACGCGCTTGAAGCCGCCATCGGAGGAGATGAACTTGGGGCTGATGAGATAGAACTTGCCGACGCCCATCACGCCTGGGGTCTGCATCCCGCCGCCCGCGATGCCCGCCAGAGTCGAGAAGGTCATGCCTGCGGGGGTCATGGAGGTGTCTTCGCGGCTGACCACCATCACGCCGTTGGCTTCGGGGATGAGCATCACGATGCACTCGA
>JAUXWL010000088.1 GCA_030680155.1 Anaerolineales bacterium | reverse complement strand
TCGCACGCGCAAAAATGAGACGGAACTCCGCCGTCAGTTTTTAGACCCGTTCTTTGAGTCGCTCGGCTGGGACGTGGGCAATAATAAGGGGCTTGATGAACGCCGCAAGGAAGTGGCTCACGAGTTATCGGTTGAAATTGATGGACAACAAAAGAAAGCAGATTATGCCTTTCGCACGGGGATCGATAAGTTTGATTTTCTTGTAGAAGCCAAGAAGCCCTCTGTAAAAATAGAAAGCAATCCAGACCCTGCCTTTCAAGTAAAACGCTATGGCTGGAGCGCGAAACTGCCGATCAATATTCTGACGGACTTTGAGCATTTCGCTGTCTATGATTGCCGTGTAAAACCAAACTACAAAGATAAAGTGACAGCAGGGCGGACGCATTTATTTCATTACAAGGATTACATCGAAAAATGGGACGAGATCGCCGCGCTCTTTTCACCTGATGCGATTCGCACAGGCGCGCTGGATCAATTCACCGAAGGGCTGAAAACCAAAAAGGGCACAGCCGATGTAGACGATGACTTTCTGGCGGAGATCGAACGCTGGCGCGATTTACTGGCGCGTAATATCGCCAATAGAAATAAAGACAAGGGACTAAACGAAAGCCAGCTTAACTATGCCGTGCAAATGACCATTGACCGCATTGTGTTCCTGCGCATTGCGGAAGAACGCGGCATGGAAGAGTATGGACGTTTGAAAAACCTGTGTGAATATGAAGATATTTATTCAGAGTTGAAGCAGTACTTTCTCAAAGCCGATGAAAGATACAATTCGGGACTGTTCCATTTCAAAACTAACAAAAAGACCCTAAAGGTCTCCACGTCGGGGATAACATCAGGAATAGCGTCAGAGACCTTTAGGGTCTCACAACCCGATACGGTGACATTTAATTTACAGATCGATGACAAGGTCTTGAAGGACATCATCGAAAATTTATACGAGCCGAAAAGCCCGTATGCGTTCGCCTATATCCCAACCGATATTCTCGGCTCGGTGTATGAACGTTTTCTTGGCAAGGTCATCCGCCTTACCGCCAGCGGACAGGCGAAGGTGGAGGACAAGCCCGAAGTGCGCAAGGCGGGCGGTGTATATTACACGCCCGTTTATATCGTGGAATATATCGTGAAGAATACGGTGGGCAAACTGCTTACCCCTCTCCCGCTGGGAGAGGGTAGGGTGAGGGAGATAACCCCGAAAGAGGCTTCTGATTTAAAGATCGTTGACCCCGCCTGCGGATCAGGCTCGTTTTTGCTGGGCGCGTATCAATATTTATTGAACTGGCATTTGGATTGGTATGTGCAGAACGACCCTGAAAAACATTTGAAGAATAAAGTGTTGCTGACG
>JAUXWL010000087.1 GCA_030680155.1 Anaerolineales bacterium | reverse complement strand
ATATAATGCACGTAAGGAAATGTAATTGGAGTTTATTATGTCAAAAATACTTGAAATCTTCAACACCATGGAGTACGGACCTGCGCCCGAAGCGCCTGATGCTGTCAAAGCGTGGCTGGATGAGCATGGACGCAAGTTCGGCTTGTTTATCAACAACGAGTGGGTGACGCCGAAGGGTGCGAAGTTCTATTCATCCATCAATCCAGCGAATGGCGAATTATTAGCCGAGACCACGCAGGCAGGACAAAAAGAAGTGGATGCCGCGGTGGGCGCGGCGCGTGAGGCGTTTGGAACATGGAGCAAGACTCCAGGCGTGACCCGTGCTCGTTATCTCTATGCGATCGCTCGCAACCTTCAGAAACATTCGCGATTGTTAGCGGTGTTAGAGTCAATGGATAACGGCAAGCCGATCCGCGAGTCGCGCGATATCGATGTGCCTTTGCTGGCGCGTCACTTTTACTATTATGCGGGTTGGGCGCAGTTGATGGAAACTGAACTGCGCGATTATCAACCTGTCGGTGTGGTCGGGCAGATCATCCCGTGGAATTTCCCGTTGTTGATGTTGGCATGGAAGATCGCGCCCGCGATTGCGATGGGCAACACGGTTGTGTTGAAGCCTGCTTCGTACACTCGCCTCACTGCCTTGTTGTTTGCTGAAATCGTCGCCGAAGCGGGACTTCCTGCGGGCGTGGTCAATGTCATTACTGGAAGCAGCAGCGCTGGCTCGATGCTCGTTGAACATCCCGATGTGGATAAGATTGCCTTCACGGGTTCAACCGATGTCGGGCGCACGCTCCGCAAGCAGACGGCTGGTTCGGGCAAAAAACTTTCGCTTGAACTGGGTGGCAAGAGTCCATTCATCGTGTTTGACGATGCTGATTTAGATGGAGCAGTTGAAGGCGTGGTTGATGCGATCTGGTTTAATCAGGGTCAGGTTTGTTGCGCAGGGTCAAGGCTCATCGTGCAGGAAAATGTCGCAGCGAAGTTTATCCAAAAATTAAAAAATAGAATGCAACACATGCGCGTGGGCGACCCGCTCGATAAGTCAATTGACATGGGCGCGATCGTCGACCAAAGCCAATGGGACACGATCGATGGTTGGGTGAAGACGGGCATTTCCGAAGGCGGCGAATGTTTTCAGCCGAATATTGCGCTGCCCGAAAAAGGGCTGTTTTATAAACCCACTTTGATCACGGGTCTTGATCCTGCGGCGTCAACTGTTCAGGAAGAAATTTTCGGACCCGTGCTGGTCTCGCTCACGTTCCGCACGCCGAGCGAAGCCATCGAACTTGCGAACAACACGCGCTATGGTCTCGCGGCGAGTGTTTGGAGCGATAACATCAACCTCGCGCTCGATGTGGCGAGCAAGATCAAGGCGGGTTCGGTGTGGGTCAATTGCACCAATCAATTCGACGGCGCGTCGGGCTTCGGCGGCTATCGCGAGTCGGGCTACGGACGCGAAGGCGGACGTGAAGGTCTGTTTGAATATTTAAGACCGACATGGATGGATCGCCCACGCCCTGAGTTTGTATTGGATGAAAAGAAGAAGTGGGGCGAACATGTGCCCACGCTTCCGACTCAGCCCTTCGGCGCGGCTCAGGGCAAGCCTGGGGTTGCTCGGGCAAATGGAGACTCGCTTCCGCTCGTAGATCGCACGCCAAAGATGTACATCGGCGGTAAGCAAGTCCGCCCCGACGGTGCGTACACTTCAAGTGTGTTGAGCGCGAAAGGAAAATTGATCGGTCAGGTCGGTGACGGCAATCGCAAAGATATTCGTGACGCGGTCGAAGCGGCTCATGCGGCGCATGTTGCCAAGCCAGGCTGGGCGATGCGTCACGGATATAACCGTTCGCAAATTTTATATTTCATCGCGGAGAATCTCGATGCCCGCAATGCGGAGTTCGTCAAACGCATCGTCGAAATGACGGGACGTACGCAAAAGTCCGCGCAATCCGAAGTGGACGCATCTGTTGAAAGATTATTCACCTACGCCGCATGGGCTGATAAATACGGCGGCACCGTGCAAGAGACCACCCTGCGTGGAATCACTGTCGCAGTCAATGAACCTGTCGGTGTGATCGGCATTGCCTGCCCCGATGAAATGCCCTTACTTGGTTTCATCTCGCTCATGGCTCCAGCCATTGCACGCGGCAACACCGTGGTGATGATCCCCAGCCAGAAATATCCGCTCTCCGCCATGGACTTCTATCAGGTGCTCGACACCTCCGATGTGCCTGGCGGCGTGGTCAACATCGTCACAGGCGACCGTGACCACTTAATCAAAACGCTTGTGCAACACGAAGACGTTGATTCGCTCTGGTACTTCGGCTCTGCGGAAGGCAGTTATCACGTCGAGAACGAATCCGCTGCGAATATGAAACGCACATGGACAGGCTACGGTCTGCCCCGCGATTGGATGTCCCGCGAGCAGGGCGAAGGTCATGAGTTCCTGCACGAGGCGACGCAAGTCAAGAATATCTGGGTGCCGACAGGAGAGTGAGTTGGCGCTTGATGTAAAATATACGATATGACAGATAATAACGAGGTCCTCTTTGAAGTTGAAACGCCACTCGGTTTTCGCGTTCGTGTCACAGCCGAATATTGGCAAGTGATCGTCACGATAAAACACCCCGTGATGCTTGGGCGTGAAGCCGATATTCAGGAAGTTTTGCGAAATCCTGACGAA
>JAUXWL010000073.1 GCA_030680155.1 Anaerolineales bacterium | reverse complement strand
ACCGTATCCACTGCGCCTTCCTTCGCGCCTACGCGGTACAACGCATCCCCAGCCCCCAGCGGATGCGCCGCTGCAATCGAAATAGACTCCGCGATCCACGTTGCCGCGCCGGGATGAATATCCCACACGCCGCCCACGTTGTCGCCCTTACCAGCCTGATGCGCCGCCACACAGCGCTCCACATATTCAGGGATCGGCATGGAATGCGCATCCAAACGGACAATTACCCCGCCTCTGGACTCGCGAATGGCCTGATTCAAACCAGACGGAATCGTCCTCGCTGAATTATCCACCACCCGCACGGACAAATCCGCGTGTGCCTGTTGGAACGCCGCAATCATCTCCCGCGTTCGATCCGTGGAGAAACCATCCGCGATCACCACCTCCATCTTCCCCTGCGGATAGGTCTGCGCGGACAGGGCATCCAACAATTTGCGGATGGTGGCTTCCTCGTTATAACAAGGGATGATGATCGAAACAAATGGAAAATTGGTCATTCTAATTTGTGGCGGCGGGCATTATACATGAATGCTCGCCGCCAGTCCTTACTGCGGCGAGATTCCTTAACAAAAATAATCACGAACAAGGTTAAGCAAGTATTGCCACGGCTTCGATCTCAACCAATCCACCCTTTGGCAAAGCCGCCACTGCAATCGTGCTGCGGGCAGGCGGGTTTTCAGCGAAGTATTCAGTATAAATCGCATTCATTTTCGGGAAATCAGCCATGTCCTGAAGAAACACAGTGGTCTTCACCACATGATCGAGGCTGGAACCCGCCGCCTCCAACACATTGCGGAGATTGGTCAACACCTGACGAGTCTGCTCTTCCACGCCGCCCGCGACCAATTCCATGGTGGCGGGGTCAAGCGCGATCTGTCCCGCGGTGAACACCATCGCATCCGTGCGAATCGCCTGTGAATAGGGACCTATTGCTCTCGGCGCTTTTTCCGTTTGAATAACTTTCTTTTTCATCATTACCTCTCATCGAATTAAGGTGATAACCACCTTCATGATTGCAGTGCCTTTTATTTTAATACAAAAACCGTCCAAAAACCTACGGCGCCCCAGGCAGGGCAATCGGCGTTAATGTCACCGTTGGCTGGGGGATGGGTGTCGGCAAAAGCGGAATCCACCCGCTGTGGAAAAAATACTCCGCGAGGAAGGCAGTCCGTTCGCGCTCATTCATCGGGCGCGGACGGGAGAAATCCTCCAGCATCGCCGTCAACAATTCCACGCCGAGATATTTGCCGTCGTAAAAAACATGGCGGTCAATAAACTCACGGCGGGTTCCGTCGATCACATTTCCATCAGGCATTTCATACGTCATCTGGTCGAAGAATAAATTCCCCAACCCGTAATGGATGAATGCATCGCCGTGAAACTCCATCAAATGTGGGAAGTGCGCCTGACTGCCACTCACCACCACCGCACCCGCATCCGCCGCTTTGCGAAAGTCCGTATCGTGCGCATAGCACGGACCCGAGTGATAGCACTCCTCATGCTGGAAGGTGAAGATCACCAGATAGCCCCGCTCGGTGACATCTCGAATTTGCTGCGTAAAAAATTTGAGGTCGCAATTCGCCGCGCCAGGGCGTATCTTTGTCGCTTTCACAAAATCATAGGAACGCTTTCCATTACATCCCATGAACGCGATCTTATTCCCGTTCACTTCCATCAACACAGGTTTACGCGCTTCATTTTCATTTACGCCGCCGCCATAATATGGAAGTTTATTTTCCTTATAGAGCGCCAGCGTATCGAGCATGGCTTGTGTGCCGCGATCTGCAAAATGATCGCCCGTCAATTCGATAACATCCGTGCCGACGTATTCCAGCAGTTCAAAATATTTCGGGTCACTGCACAGGATGAAATTCTTATGCCCGGGCTGCGGGAACGGGCAACCTGCGTCAAACGGCACTTCATTGCTGATGTGGGTCACGTCCGCGCCATGCAGCCAATCGTAGATCAGTTCGCCGGGGCGGGTTACCCCTTTCAACTCCATCGTGAAGGCTGTCGCGCGTACCAATGCGGTCACACCGGTCATGACCACTGTTGCCAGTTTCGCTTCATCGCGGTTGGACACAGGCAATTCGAGCGAAAAATTTGTCGAACCAAACGCCACCTTCAATGGATACGCATCCGCATTGAAACCTTTATGGATCGGCGATTGACCATCCACGCTCAACACTTTCCACTTCGGCTGAATTTCCTCGAACGGGATGATTGCCCAACTGGACATATCCTCCCAGGCCGCATCCAACAACTCATCGGACGGAACGCTTCCCCCTTCGGGGACGATGCGCACGACGCCGCGAGCGGGTTCGCCCCATTGAGCCGTCAACGCCCCCAGCGTGGATTCTGCCATGAGGAAACCGCGACCAGCCAAAGGTCCGTTTGAAGCGCCTTTCCAGGCGGACATCAACTCCTCGGAAGTTATGTCATCTGTCACCGTGGGAAATGGCGCGACGAGGGCATAGATCCACACCGAGCCTGAATCAGCCACATCCAATCTTTGGGTGGCGGATTCGACATCATCAACAATGGGGATATTCGATGACATCGCAAGTTCGCGCAACGCATCTGGCACGGCAGGACTCACCCACAACGCGGCAGGCATCGGCGTGGAAGTGGCAGTCGGCCGCGGAGTTGGCAGCGCTGTTTGCAACGCAGTTTGTGTGGGTTCTGGTGCATTCGTTGAAGGCACACAGGCGGCAAGCAGAAATATAAAAATCAAAAAGATGGTAATTTTTTTCATGTGAATACCGATGATCAGTAGATCACGAAAGCCTCGCGTAGTTTGCGCTCTCTAGCGCAAATCAGGCGGTAGAGACCGCCAATTACGCGCTTTCGTGAAGTACCGATGATACATAATTGTAGGGGCGACCCTCAATTTCATGGGCGGGTCGCCCCTACGGTTGTTCAAGTTTTGCGAATTCAGTTATACACGCACTGGCTTATAAAGGGATTAATGTTAGCAATTCCAAATCTAAAATTGTGTAGAAGGCAAAGATGCCAAACCTTAACGCAAAGACGCAACGCCGCAAGGCTTTTTTAGGATTGCCCCTGCGCCAGATGGTACTCTTGCCGATTCCGTCGAGGAAAGGTCAAAATCTTAGCGTCTTGGCGTTGAGATTGTTAGATTCAGATTTGGAATTGCTGACTTAAATCCATGTGCGCTGATTTGGTTGTAAAATGGGGATAATTCATATCCATTTTGCAAAAAAGGAGAATTGATGGACGCATCTGCCTTGCCCACCTGCCCGGCCTGCCAACAATCCAACCAGGTCCAAAAAGTGACCAGCACCTACGGCATGAATACAAAAGAATGGTATGAGACGGTCACCACCACCGATGCGAATGGAAATACGCATTCTCGTCAGGAACTCCGCGAAGCGCATACGAAATTGGGACTTAAACTCAAGCCGCCTGCCCATCCCCCGCAGCCCACCCACCCCGGCTTGTGGTATGGGATCGGCGGATTGATCGCTTTCATCCTCGCTTCCACACTTTGTCCAATCGCATTGATCCCTTTGGGATTCATTATTCCCTTGATCGGGGCATCGTCCTTTGTTCCTGATGTGTCTGGCATCCCTGCCTGGGTGATTACTACTCTTGTGATTGGACTCCCCATTCTATGCATCGCCATCCTTGGCCTGGCGGGAGTGATTTGGCTCGGCTCCAAAATAAAGCAACGGTTTGACCGTGATATGAAATCCTACAAAGATAAAAAAGCGCTCTACGACCGCGATGATCGCCCCCGTTGGCAGCGTGCAAAAAACCGCTGGGAGCAACTGTATTATTGCATGCGGGACGAGACCATCTTCATTCCTGCCGAAAACAAAGCCATCAAAGCAGATGATATGGAAAAGTATTTATACGATCCGCTTTTTAGGGGCTAGCGATAAACCGGCAAGTTTCACCCCCCTCCTTACGCAACCACAGGTAGCAGCTAGAAAATAAAAGCCCCCGAAGTTTTTCCTACTTCGGGGGCTTGGGGTTAGTACCATGCTCAGGTGGGGATGGAGGCGTCAGCCAGTCGCTCGACCATGTCTTGTTTCACGCGGAGTTCGACCTTTTCTCCATCCATCATCATCACCCAATGGATCGGGATGAGTTTCGTTTCCTTTGTATGCTGTGCGCTGGAGATCAACAGGTGCGTGATTTGTTCCACCTCAGGGCCGGCAAGGACGCGTTCCACGTTGCCGACATACGTCCCTTCGGCGGTGATGACCCTGGAGCCTTTCTTCATCGCGATAGCGCCATTGGGAATATTTTGGGTTGTTTGCGGTACCAACTTTTTGCCGGTAGGTGAATTCATCATCGACAGACTCACATCGGGATGCCCGTAGATTGCCGGCAGGGTGTGCCCGGAAGGAGGCGGTTGGTCTGCGTAATCGTTCGCGTCTACAAGATGACGTTCCTCGAAGGGCGGGAAGTCCTCCAGAAGCCCCGCAGCGGGGTGCAGGGTAATTTGGTCCTCGGTTGTTTCGGCGACATACTCAATCGGCACAACCTTCTCTTCCTTGCCAAACAGATTTCCGACGCGCACTAAAATATCGGTGATCGTTCGGGTGTCGGGGCTAAGCACCACCCTGCTCAGAGACCCAACCTGTTGTCCGCTCGCAGCCAAAACTGTTGCATCTTTTTGGTATTGAATTTTCGGATCCATTGTGATACTCCTTTCCTTGGGCAGAGATGACTCGCAACAACATACCTGCTACCCATAAAAAAATCACCCCAAAATTGTGACCAACTTGCACTTCTAAAATCCCCTGCGCCATATTAAACTATACAAATTCATTATACATACGCAGGGACGGTGTGCCATTGCAAAATTGAATTTTTAAGAAAGTCTAATTTGGTTATACGCTCTCACGGGAAAGAGCC
>JAUXWL010000065.1 GCA_030680155.1 Anaerolineales bacterium | reverse complement strand
CCGGGGGAATTCACCGCTCTCATCGAACTCCGCTGCGATGGGTGCAATCTCTTTTTGGGCGAAGTCACGGGCTGCATCACGGAGCATTTTGTGTTCGTCGCTGAGAGGGTAAATAGGAAGGTCTGTCATTGGACTTTCTCCATGTTGGATTTATTTGAGGATTATACCGCTATGGGTGGGGCGGTGGATTTACCCGTAAAATCGGAGTGCAGGCAAAGGTTGTCAGCGGCGGCTGCACAAGCCGCCGTCCCCGGCGGCGTTTTGCGAGGGAAACCTGCGCCGGGGAAAGTGCCCAGAATGGGTACGGCGCAGGGAGCAAATTGCCTGACATGTTTTGCATGCACACAAAATCGGAGTGCAGACTTTAGTCTGCCTTGGCAGTGCGGACTGAAGTCCGCGCTCCGGGGGGGGTTGCTAAGCCCGCTTTGTCGGTGTGGAGTATTTCGGATGGTGGCTGGCAGGTTTGGGCGCAGGGAGAGGCGCGCTGTCTTAATCGGAAATTAATGATTGACTTCCATTTTCTGTCCCGTATAATTGCGAAATTAGATGGATCGTATCTGATTTATCACGTAGGTGTATTTAAACTTACCTGAAAGGAGGTGACTGTAGGGGTTGATGTAGCGCTGGTTCGCCTGAATGTAACATACAATTCAAAAGGAGAGAGTGATGAAAAAGTTTACCTTTAATCTGTTTGTGTTGTTCGTGTTTGCAGCTTTTGTTCTTTCAGCTTGTGGAGGTGGAGCGGCTGCCCCTGCCGCCGGTTCTGGATCCACCGAGCTTGAAGGAGCGCTTTCGATCGTTGCCTGGGCAGGTTATATCGAGCGCGGTGAAACCAGCCCGGACTTTGATTGGGTGACTGAATTCGAAGCCCAGACCGGCTGTATCGTTTCTGTGAAGACCGCCGCCACTTCGGATGAAATGGTTGCCTTGATGAACGAGGGCGGCTTCGATCTTGTGACCGCCTCCGGTGATGCCTCCAACCGCTTGATCTCCGGCGGACGTGTTCAGGCAGTTGATATTTCGCGTGTCCCCAGCTATGACAAAATTGATCCCCGTTTGCAGAATGCCCCCTGGCATACCGTGAATGGCGTGCATTATGGCGTGCCGTATTCCTCCGGTGAAAATATTTTGATGTACAACACCGAGGTGTTCGGTGATGAACCCCCCACAAGCTGGGATGTTGTCTTTGAAGAAATGACGCTCCCTGATGGCGCATCCAACAAGGGACGTATTCAGGCGTATGACGGTCCCATCTACGTGGCGGACGCGGCTCTTTACTTGAAGAGCGCCAGGCCTGAGCTTGGCATCACCGACCCCTACGCATTGAACCGCGATCAGTTCAATGCTGCCATCGAACTGCTTCGCCAACAGCGCACACTGATCAACCGTTACTGGCATGATGCCTTCATCCAGATGGATGACTTCACTAACGAAGGTGTTGCCGCTTCCGGTTCCTGGCCCTTCCAGGCGAACCTGCTAAAGGGCGGCGGCGCGCCGATCGAGAAGGTGGTCCCTGTGGAAGGCGCAACGGGTTGGGCGGATACCACCATGCTGCATGTTGACTCCAACCATGTCAACTGCGCGTATGCCTGGATGGAATGGTCTCTCAATCCCAAAGTTCAGGGCGACCTGGCTGCCTGGTTCCAGAATGTGCCTGTCCGCCTGGATGCCTGCGAAGGCAACGCATTGCTTGGTCCCGATGGTTGCGTGAATAACGGTTTGAATGACTTTGACAAAATTCAATGGTGGCGCACTCCCACCACCGATTGTGGCGATGGACGCATGGAATGTGTGCCCTACCATGAATGGGTCACAAACTACGTTGCCGTTATCGGCGGTCGTTAATTTATAGGTTGTCTGGCATGTCAGGCGGGGTTCCCCGCCTGACATGTTTATTTGGGGCTTACACAAAACCCAAGAACTGCCCGCGAAAATAATAGCCTGCGTACGTTCTGTATTTTCTAAAGGATGAAGAGTTGCCGAGATGACGATGAAATCAAGCATACCTGCCGTTCGTTTTGAAAATGTAAGCCGACATTTCGGGGAAGTTAAGGCTGTTGATGAAGTTGATTTGGAGATCGAGGACGGCGAGTTCTTCTCGATGCTCGGACCCTCCGGCTCCGGGAAAACTACCTGTCTGCGCATGACCGCCGGTTTTGACAGACCTACGGTGGGTCGCATCTTTTTGTACGGACAGGATGTGTCTAACCTCCCGCCGTATGAACGGGATGTAAATACTGTGTTTCAAGATTATGCCTTGTTCCCGCACATGACAGTGGGAGACAACATTGCCTATGGGTTGATGGTGAAGCGAGTGCCCAAAGAGGAGCGCATGAAACGCGTGGAAGAGATGTTGGATCTGGTTCAACTCTCCGGCTTTGTGGAGCGCAAGCCTTCGCAACTCTCCGGCGGACAGCGCCAGCGCGTCGCTCTCGCC
>JAUXWL010000062.1 GCA_030680155.1 Anaerolineales bacterium | reverse complement strand
TTTTGACCTTTCCTCGACGGAATCGGCAAGAGTACCATCTGGCGCAGGGGCAATCCTAAAAAAGCCTTGCGGCGTTGCGTCTTTGCGTTAAGGTTTGGCATCTTTGCCTTCTACACAATTTTAGATTTGGAATTGCTGGGTGTAGTGTCACGCGCTACGCCGTATTGGGAAAGATAGTGCGCGCCTCTGCCTGCACGTCCCTGGCGCGATGACGACGGGAGATGTGCAGGCAGAATCAGTCGTTTGACTCCTGCGCGGACAGCCAGTTCTGCTGCGTCTTTTGCAGTCAGGTGCGAGAAACGACGCGCCATGTCCACTTCTTCATCCAGGTAGGTGGATTCGATTACGAGGGCATCGGCATCGCGAACAATCTCGATCAGGTTGTCAGTGCGGCCTGCATCGCCGACAACAGCCAGCTTAATGCCCCTCGAAACAGGAGCAGACTCAATGGTAGGAGAGAGGCGGTTCTCTTTCTTTTCGAGCAAATAGCCCAGACAATCGGGTCCGCGGTGGGATACGGGGAAAGCGCTGACGCGGAGTCCGTCTGTTTCAAGGAATGTTCCTGAAGAAATTTCGCGGACGTGCCTAAAAATAAGATTTCGAACAAGGGCGCTCCTATCAAAATACGGAGTATTACTTTTTGGCCAACACCTCATCCGGCGGGCAGACTTCCTGCGCCGCGGCAAGCATATCCGGTGCAGAGGTGACTTCGTTGCCAAAGAATCGCTTCTGAAAAAAGAACGCCACATTGACCAGCCCGATCATCACGGGCACTTCCACCAACGGACCAATGACCGCCGCGAACGCCGCCCCGGAGCGCAACCCGAAGACGCCCACTGCCACCGCGATTGCCAGTTCAAAGTTGTTGCTGGCGGCTGTAAAGGAGAGGGTGGTTGTCTTGGAGTAATCCGCGCCGATGGCTTTACCCATCGCAAAACTGACCAGGAACATGACCACAAAATAGATCAAAAGCGGGATGGCGATGCGCACCACATCCAGCGGCAGTTCCACTATCAGATCACCCTTGAGCGAGAACATGACCACGATGGTGAACAACAGCGCGATCAGGGTCAGCGGGCTGATCTTGGGGATAAAGACCTTCGAGTACCACTCCTTGCTCTTGACACGGATCAGGATGAAGCGCGTCAGGAAGCCGGCGATAAATGGTATCCCCAAATAAACGAAGACGCTCTCCGCGATCTGCCCGATGGTGATCTGGACGACGGAACCCGTCAGCCCGAACCAGGTCGGCAGGACAGTGATGAAGACATAGGCGTACACGCTGTAGAACAAGACCTGAAAGACGCTGTTGAACGCAACCAGTCCCGCCGCGTATTCGTTATCGCCGTGCGCCAGTTCGTTCCACACGATCACCATTGCAATACAGCGCGCCAGGCCGATCAGGATCAAGCCTGTGAAATATTCGGGATAATCACGCAGGAAGACAACTGCCAGCCCAAACATCAGCACGGGACCGATGATCCAGTTTTGCACCAGCGAGAGACCGAGAATTTTCCAGTTGCGGAAGACATCGCCCAGTTCCTCGTAATGCACCTTCGCCAGCGGCGGGTACATCATCAAGATCAAGCCGATCGCAATCGGAATATTGGTCATCCCAACCGAGACCGCCTCGTTGAAATTCGCCACACCTGCGGGAAAGAGGAAACCGATGCCCACGCCAATCGCCATCGCGACGAAGATCCAAAGCGTCAGATAACGGTCGAGAAAAGAAAGTTTTTTGATCGTGCTGGTTTGTGCCATTTTGCCTCCAGATACTCAGATGTTGTATTCAAACAGGGCAGGTTAATGGACAGCCTGCTCTAAAATTTGCGGGATTACTTGCGCAATTTCGTCACGCACACGTCGAAAATCCTCCATGTCATCTGTTGTAGCGGGGTCGAAGAAACTGTGATGAACCCTCTTACCAACCCCCAGCCAGACGGGACATTCCTCCGCCGCCGAATCGCAGACGGTGACCACGAGATCGAATTCCACATCCCGAAATTCACGCGAAGCGGCCCGCTTCGAGCGACCTTCGTGCTGGATCCCGATTTCTGCGAGCGCCGCCAACGCCTTGGGGTGGACGCGACCCGCAGGCTTTGTCCCCGCGCTGACAGCTTCCCACGTATCGCCTAATCGCGCATTGACAATTGCCTCAGCAATTTGTGAACGGCAGGAATTTCCTGTGCATAGAAATAATACTTTTTTCATGGTGTTGTCTCCTGTTTTTTGTGTGCAAGCAAAGGTTGTCAGCGGCGGCGGCTCAAGCCGCCGTCCCCGGCGGCGTTTTGCGAGGGAAACCTGCGCCGGGGATGTATGCCCAGATATGGGTACGGCGCAGGGAGCAAATTGCCTGACATGTTTTGCATGCACACTGTTTTTTGGGCAGAGTTGTATCACAATGCGCTGACAGGTATGTTATGGTCTGGTTAATATTCTTGATGTGCCGCATCCTGCGCGGCAACTTCCTGTATTTTTCGCCGAATGAGCGGAATTGCAATTTTGCCGCCGCTGCTAATAACCTCTCCGTTCACCATTACCAGTGGCAATTGCGCATCTTTCGGCAGAGACGGACAATCGGCGTCGAACAGATCAAAATAACGCGCATCCACAGCTTCACCGAAATGCCCCTGCAATTGCCCGATTGCCCATTTGGCGACATCACGCCACGAATCTTTCACGCCTTCTTTGCAGGCAATCGGCGCGCCGATGATTTGAACAAGGATTTTCATGCCATTGCCTTTTCACCATATGCCAGTGTGCCCAACTCCGCCAGCATCTCCAGCCCCTTCACTTCCTGCGGCAAGAGCGGAATTTCCAACACCGGCGTCTCAAATCGCTCGCGGATTTCAGCCAGATACTTCTCCTGCATCCTGCGCCGTGCTTGTGCGAAAGGCGTCACCTGATCGGGCGGGATAACGAAATTCGCCACCACCAAGCCAGGCTTAATCCCCGTGGTTTCCAATTCCTTTGCCGCGCGCCAGGCTTCCAAAATCGGCGTGGATTCGGGATACATCACGAACGCAAACGTACTTTGCGACGGGTCACGCATCATTTCGATCACCTGCCCGAAGCGCTGCTTGGCAACATCATCGGCAGCGCCGCCATCCACGGAGGCAAAGACCTTTACGTCAATCTGCTGACTCCAATCCATCGGCAGTTCCAGCAGACGCATGGTATGCCCCGTCGGGGCGGTATCGAACACCACGGCTTCCCAATCTGATTGCGAAGCGTAATCAATGAACCGATCGAACGCCGCCATCTCCTCGGTACAGGGCGAATCGAGTTCCTCCTCCATGACCTTGATCGCAGATTCAAGTCGCCCGCGTTGACGCGCGTCATCCAAAATACGCGCCTTATACGTTTCGGCGGCAGCTTTCGGGTCGATCTTGACCGCCCATAGATTTTGCAAACCAGCTATCGACGCGGGCGAGTCACCCACAGGCTGACCGAGTACATCGCCCAGATGCGCGGCAGGGTCAGTCGTCAGCAGCAGAGTCTTGTGTCCCTGCTGAGCCAGCCAGACCGCCGTCAGGCATGAAGCGACCGTTTTTCCAACGCCGCCCTTGCCCGCGAAAAAGATCGCGCGCCGCTGACCATTCGGCTGGATGCGCGCGCGGATCTCTTCGATGGATGAAGTCTCCACGCTGACATTTTTTCCGCCGCCCGCTTCAGACTCCGCTGGGGCCTGTTCGCCATCAAAGAAAATTTTCCCCACCTGACGCAGCCGCGCCGCGCCTTGAATCTCGCCCGAAAGCAGAGTCATGCGCTGGGTTGGGTATGGCAGCTCAACTTGTATTTGCTCCAGATAGCGCGCCTGCATCTCGGAGCGGGCGGCAAATAGCGGGTTGAGTTTTTCCGAGGCGGGGATAATCCCATTGATAATGATGCGGTGGGTATGAATCCCCAATCTGCCCAGTTCGCCAATCGCGCGTTTCGTCTCACGGATCGCAATCGCTTCGGGATGCAGAACAAAGGTAAAGGTCGAGAGCGATTCGTTGCGCAGGGCGGCAAGGGCGTTTTTGTATTTGTGTTTTGCGTCCTGAATCGCGGCGGCAGGACCAATGCAAGTCTGCCCGCTGCCAGCGCTGGCCGCGTTAATGGATTGACTCCATTCCGCAGGCAGTTCCAGCAAACGGATGGTGTGACCTGTTGGCGCAGTATCAAAGATGATGATGTCAAATTCGGGGGCAGCTTCGTCGCGCACGATGAAATCGGTGAAGCGGTCAAAGGCAGCCACTTCCGCGGTGCAGGGACCGCTCATCTGCTCTTCCATCACCTGTACCATTTGGGCAGGGAAAGCGTCGCGCAGCGGTGACATGGCACGGTCAATGTATTCTTTTGTGGCAGTGTCGGGGTCAATTTCCATTGCAGATAAATTGGGTACGCCAGTAATCGGCGTAACATGATGACCGATTTCCTGTTCAAAGACATCCGCTAAATTTGAAGCGGGGTCGGTGGTGACGATCAGCGTGCGCTTGCCTTCATCGGCAAAGCGAACCGCGTGCGTGCAAGCCATTGACGTTTTGCCCACTCCACCTTTACCGGAAAAGAAAATGAATTGGGTCATTTGGTTGCCTCATTCAGTGCAATATATACTTCATCCGCGCTGGGATACGCGCCCACCTTGATTACCTTGCCACGCACAACGATGATAGGCAGGGCTTCCATTTGTTTTTCGCGTACCAGTTTCATTACTTCGGCATTACCCAGAAAAGCGTTGGGATTGCTGGTCATTTGATAACGCTCCACACGCAGATTTTCGCGTTGAAGCGACACGATCATCTCGTTCACATCCAGCAGCGTCTGGTCGAGTGCGGGGCCGCACAATCCGGTGGGACAGCACATGGGCGGATCGAAGAATTCAACATCGGCAGGGGTGATTGAGGTCGGCAGGGTATTCAGTAAGGGAATAATGTTGCTCATGGTAGTGTTTTTCCTTTTTATTCTACAATCTACTTCGTGTCCTCGCGCCCTGCGGGTTGTGATTGAAGACCTTTTTGCAGTGGGGTCACTTATTGGCTTGGTTTACTTCTGGGATTAACAATAAACTTTGCGGGCCACAGTTGGGTTGGCGCGGCTTGATGCGGACAGGATCAAAGAATGCGCCAAAGGTTGCCCTGAGTTCTTCCAAGGCTGCACAGTTGACCGAGTAATACACCCAACGCGAGTCTAATGGGTCGCGCTCCACATCCACCAGTCCGACGGCACGCAACTTGCTCAGATGATGCGAGATCAAGTTGGGGGCCATTTGAAGCGCGTCGCCCAGCTCGCAATTGCACTGCACGCCTTCCATCAACAGATTGAAGATGAGCAGGCGCTTCGGCTCGGCGAGCGCTTTCAGCCGCTCCGCCAGCGCTTCCAGATTGGCAGGCGGAGCAGGGAGTTGATCGGAAAAATAGTTCAACATACGTTGAATTATATTCCAGACCAGAATTCCGTCAATGAAATTTGTCATTTATCTAGGTGACATTTATTCCAGCTTGTTCAAAATGAGTTCGGTCTTCGCGCTGCTGTGGGCTTATTTACTTCTTCGAGAAAAGGACGCGGCGCGCCGCCTTCCCGGAGCGTTCGTGATGGTCATCGGGGCAATTCTGATATCGGCATGAGTGGCATTCGCCACTCATGCCGCGATGACGGTCAGCGCGACCTGCTTCTGCATCCACTACGATCCTGGCAAACCCCTTGACAAGCTCTTGTTACGGGTGTATAAATTTAGTTAGTCTAACTAATTAATAGGAGCTGCCGCAATGACAGATAAACAGGCAATTGCCGAAGAGAGATTCTTCGAACTGATGAAGCGGGTCCGCAAGCTGGGACTGGATACTCAATCGTTAGGGGATAGCCCAGTCTCGCCCGCTCAAATGGCCCTGCTGGATTGGATTGCCGCCTCGCCTGGTTGCAGCGTGCAGGATATCGCGGATGGACTGGGGTTGACTCCCCCGACCGTCAGTGTGGGCGTGCGCAAACTGGAAGAGAGCAACCTGGTGGAGAGGAAGCCCAACCCGATGGATGGACGTTCGATCCAATTCTTTCTGACGCGGCGCGGCCAGGCAGTGCAACGACAGATCCAGGACTCTCACCACAATAAATTCCGCCGCCTGTTGGCTGGCCTGATACCGCAGGAACAGGAAACATTGCTGGGATTGCTGGAGAAGGCTCTTAATGTCGCCGAGGCCGAAAATTCGGACCCGGCAGATTGATTGAGGAGGTCAACATGTCGTCAATACTCACCTGGAGTACGTATGTCATCGTGTTTGGCGCGTTAGGCGTCCTGGCGTTGCGCGACCGCGCCAAAGCCGGGCAGGCGGTGAAAGTGGCCGTCAAGTCATTCATCGGGATCTTCCCCAGCATGCTTGCCATTGTCGGCCTGATCGGCCTGCTGATCGGCGTCGTGCCGCCGGAAGTCATCTCCCGCTATCTGGGTCAAGGGGCAGGCTGGTGGGCGACGGTCACTGCCGCGCTGATCGGCGCGCTCCTGTACATTCCCAGCCTGGTCGGCTTCCCGCTTGCAGCCTCCCTGTTGCGTGCGGGAGCCAGTATATGCGCTTCCTTTCGGGGAGTTACCGACTTTTGTCGGTAAATGGCGGGAATCTTCAAGAATTATTTTGGATGGTTTTTGCCGACAAAAGTCGGTAAGCAAAATGAAATGCCCTTCTATAATGACAGGACTCATCTTGATAAAAAGGAAAAATCTTATGAATAAGAAAAATATTTTAATCGTTTTCATAGTTGTCGTGATCGCCACGCTGGGTTTTGCGGGGTACCGGCAGATTGCCGCCAAAAAAGCGGCGACAGTCGAATGGGCGGCGCGCATCTATCGCGTGCCGCTGAATGAATTTCTTGCGATTTTGAATCAGGCAATCGCGAAGAAACAAGGAGGCTGACATGCCTCATCCATACTTCCTCATGTCCCTGCTGTACCTGTCCCTCGTGGCGTTGGCAGCATTGGCTTCGATCCTGACGGGATTGGAGATCGTTCCATTGTTTGGAAGCTTGAAATGGCTGAGAGTGCATCTGGTCACGCTCGGCGCGTTATCTGAAATTATATTTGGACTTGCTCCAACCCTAGTGGCAACCGCGCGCCGATTGCCACGCCCGAAGATCCGCTGGGATACGTGGCTATTCCTGAACGCGGGCCTGGTTCTTTTGCTAATCGGTATCCCGACCATTACGCGCTCGCTCATCGTCACTGGCGGAACACTGGTAGGTGTTGCCGTGACTCTGCTCATCAAGCAGTTGATTGACCTGCGCCCCGCGCAAGCCTCCTCAAAAAATGCTGGCATCGAAGGACGCATGTTCTACATCACCGGGCTGGGCTATCTAATACTTGGAGGTTTGGTCGGCACGGGACTCTGGCTTGGATGGAGCGAAGCCTTATACATCGCGTCGCCCATCGAAGTCCACGTCCACACCAACCTGTGGGGCTTCGCCGCGATCATCCTGGCCGGTTTGCTGGTGGACTTGTACCCCTCGTTCGCAAATCGTCCGTTGGCCTGGCCGCGTAGTATTCCGTGGATCTATTGGTCAATGGCGCTGGGCGCATTGGGGTTGATCTCCGGGCCGTGGCTGAACGTCAGTATATTTACCGTCGTTGGTTTGATCCTGCACACACTCGGAAGCATACTTTTGCTTGTCATTGTGATCAAACCCCTGCTCGGCGACCGCCGCGCTTGGACGCCTGGCATGTGGCATTTGCTCACATCCTACATCTGGTTCTTCATCCCGGTCGTGGTCGCGCCGCTGATCGTCGCCCGCGCAGCCGATTTCCCCGTGCAGGAAATCTCCGGCAGTGGCGGGCCGATCCTGATCTTTGGCTGGATCCTGCAATTTGGCTACGCCCTGGTTCCGTATCTGTTCACACGCTTCTTCGAGCCAAACACGCCCACGCGTTTGGGCGGGACGTGGTTGAGCCTCGTCACCGTGCATCTCGGAGGGATTCTATTCTGGGTCAGTTTGTTCTTCCCGAATGTGGAGCCGGTCTCGCGGGCGCTGGCGTATGGGTTCTGGATCGTTTCCGGCCTCCCGATTTTGATCTCGCTGTGGGGAAGCCTGCGTTCCGGTATGCAAAAAGTAGAGGAATCTCAGGCTGTGAGGTTGGAAGAATGAACGCCTTAAGGAAAATTACGATGACCAACAAACTGATTTTGGCGCTCATGGCATTACTGCTCACCTCGTGCGGCATGATGCCCGCCCCGTCGGTGGAACAGCCGACGCCCATTCCAACCTTCACACCCGCTGCATCGTCCGTGCAGGATCCCGCCGCGAATCAAATTCCTGCTTTGGGCGGGAAACAAAGCGGCGACCTGCTGGTGTGGATCTTCAGCGACCCCAACCCGCCCTCCCGCGGCGAGACCACCCTCGAAGTGTTGATCGCCGACCTGGACGGTAAACCCATTTCCGACGCCGCGATTTCCTTCGACATTGACATGACCAATATGAGTCACGGCAGGAATGTGACCACCGCCTCCTTACTGGGCGATGGACGTTACAGCGCTGAAGTCCATTTCCTCATGCCCGGTCCCTGGCGCGTGATCGTCGGCATCGAGCGCGCGGGAGAAACATCCACCGTCCGATTTGATTTCATGGTGGCATGGTAGATCGCTTGAATCAGGAGTAATGAAATGTTGAATCTTACAACTGCAATCATCGCAAGTATGGTCGTCATGCTGGTCAGCGCGGGCGTGGGTGTGTATCTCGCGCGGTACAAGCCGGGCATGACTGAAATGCTCGGCATGATGCTCGGCATGACGCAGGGCATGATGACGGGTATCGCCGTCGGTTATTTCATCGGCGCGGCGACCGATATGTTCGTCAGCAACTTGGTCGGCGTGATCGTCGGCCTGGCTTTTGGAATTGTCTTCGGGCGCGTCGGCGGCCTGATGGGCATGATGGACGGCGGCATGGGCGGCGCGATGGGCGGCATGATGGGCGCCATGCTCGGCGTGATGTTGCAATATCTTTACAACGGTTGGGCGATCACCGTCACCAATGTTTTGATCGGCGCCATCTACCTCGTTTCGATGGTTGCCCTCGTGCGCCTCGTGCAGCAGGGCGCGGCCGCAGAGACAGAGATTGATCCCGTCTGTGACATGAAGGTGGACCCCAAAACGTCCCTGCAGCATGTCCATCAGAGCCGCACGTATTATTTCTGCGCGCCTTCCTGCCAGCACGCGTTTGCCAAATCACCCGAAACCTATTTAAAGAAGTGACCCCCACGCCCAACCAGAGGCGAAAAAACATAAACACCCCAGGAGAAAATCACATGAACTGGAATAAGAAGAACTTTTTGATCGTTTTCGTAATTGTCCTGATTGCCGCGGCAGGCATCGGGATTTCCCGGACAATGACCACCCGCCGCGCGGCATCCGCCGCTTCGGTAACAGAGACCGCTGTCGTTCAACGCGGCGACCTGTCCGTGACGGTGGATGCCGCCGGCAGCCTGACCCCGCTGACTGAAATTACACTGGCGTTTCCTGTAGCGGGCAGAATTTACGAGATTTCCGTATCCGAAGGGCAGACGGTGAAGCAAGGCGATGTCCTGGCGCGGACTGGAGCTTGATCCAGCCGGGTCGGAAAGCACAGAATAAGGTTACAGATAAAGGTGTCCGGGTTTCTGAAAAAGTATGTACGAAAAGATCATGACTGCGGCAGGTCATGCTACACAGAGGCACGACAGTCTTTATAGAATCTTTATAAAACCTCCATCTTTTTTCGCATATTACTATGCTATTTTCATTGTGCCTTCAGCAATTCTACTTGAGAGTGAGGTTACTGATAACGATGACCAGGTTCCTGAATAAGTATGTACGAAAAACTGACCGGTGGCCGGCGTTGCCGCAAATGGATCAGAAACAAAAGGAGAAATCAATGATGCTGATGATGGAAACAAACACAATGAGGGAAATTTCCCTCTCTGGGGCGCTCTCCAGACCATTGCTGGATGCCGGCAAGGCGCGCCTCCTGTTATTGAGTCTGGATGCGGGTCAGGCGGTTGCCCCATGTCAGATGCCGTTCCTGGTACTGTATTATTTCATCGAGGGGCAGGGGCAGATTCGCATGGGAGACGAACAAGCCGAATTTCAAACTGGCTCCCTGGTTGCTGTACCGGCTAGTGCGGTACGCAGCATCTCCGCCAGCCATCAGACACGCGTTCTGGCAGTGCAAATTCCATAGATTGAGTTTAACCGGCTCTGCGTGAGCCAAAGGAGAAAGGAATTTCTAATGACCATTCAATTGATTGATGTCGAATCCATGCAAAAGTTTTCAGCGGAGGAAGTGCAGCCCATTGTGCTCCATCAGTCTGAGGGACTGGTAACGCTGCTCTTGTGTCTGGAAGCGGGACAGAAAGTTGGGCCATGCGCCATGACGATGCGGGTTCTATACCTGGCGCTGGCAGGCCAGGCGCAACTAAGCGTGGCAGGCGAGCAAGAGCAGTTATTAAATGCCAGTTCGTTAGTCGTCGTACCGGCTGGCGTCGTGCGTACGCTGTCAGCGAAAGAACGTTCACGCGTCCTGGCCATACAGGTTGCGTGAAGAAATAATTCAACATAAAGGAGAAATGAGCTATGCGTAAATGGATTATCTATATTGTCCTTGCCCTGATTTTGGGCGGGGGTGGCTGGCTGGTTTTGCAGCGTCAATCGGCCCGTTCTGCCGGGAATGACCAGCCGACCGAAACGGCTGTTGTTCAGCGCGGCAATTTGTCCATCACAGTGGAAGCCGCCGGAAGCCTGACCCCGCCAACCGAATTTACCCTGGCATTCCCCGTGGCTGGCAAGGTTTACGAGATGCCCGCCATCGAGGGACAGACCGTGAAGCAAGGCGATGTGCTGGCGCGGCTGGAGGATAATCTCCAGGCGGAAGCCGATTTTCAGACGCTGTTCACGGATGCCGGTGTTGCCCAGGTCGAGCTGGCCGCCGTCAACGCCCAGAAAGCGTCGGACGATGCCCTTGGCGATCTCAAATATCGGATCGGTTCGAATACATATTACTGGGAAGGACAGTTGAAACAAGCCGAAGAGACGCTGACGGCGCTCGATGCGGATACCAACGCCAGCGCCGAACAGAAAACCGAAGCGCAAAAAGCAGTGGATGAGGCGCGCATTAAGCGGGACTATTTCCTGAAACAGAACCTTGACTATCTGGAGAAGGAGGACGATTGGAGACCAGACGCGCTTGATATCGCCCTGGCTCGTTCCAACTGGGAAAACGCAAAAGTTGCCCTTCAGGATGCGCAGACCGCACTGGAGATCGTCAAGGCTGGACCGCAAGCGCTCCAGTCGCCGCTGACCGCGTTGGGGAAGGAAATGGCACGGCTGGAAGCCGTCCGCCTGAAAATGGAAAATACGCGCCTGACCGCCCCGGCGGATGGCGTGGTGACGACGGTCTACTATCAGGTGGGAGAGTTTGCCAACCCCGGCACGAAGGCAATTGCCTTGAGCGACCTGAACACATTGGAAGCCGAAGTCAACCTGGACGAAACCGATGTGTCTCGCATTCAGGTGGGGATGCCAGTCGCCGTGTCTGTGGATGCCTTCCCCGGTCAGCAACTGATCGGGCAGGTAACGGAGATCGCCCTGTCAGCGAATGTGCAATCCGGCGTGGTGTTGTATCCCGTCACCGTGCGCGTCGAAGCGGGCAGTCTGCCCCTGCGTTCCGGCATGACAGTCAACGTCACCTTCCCGATTGAGGAGAGAAAGGACACCCTGATCGTGCCCTTCCGCGCCGTCGAGACCGAAGGCGGGCAGGCTTTCGTCGCGCTCCAGACAACTGCTGGAAGCCAGCGTGTGCCGGTGACGTTGGGATTGATTACAGACACGCAGATTGAAATCCTGAACGGCGTGTTCGAGGGTGACGTGGTGGCTGTATATGCTAATCCTGTACAGGACTCCAGCTTGCAAATGAAAGGCCCATTTGGCGGAGGACAATAACATGATTGAAATTCGGGAGGTCACCAAAGTGTATCAAATGGGTGAAATCGAGGTTCACGCCTTGCGGGGCGCGTCGCTGAACGTTGCACCGGGCGAATGGGTGGCGATCACCGGGCCATCCGGCTCGGGCAAATCCACGCTCATGCACATCATCGGCTGTCTGGATACACCCACTGCCGGCTCGTACCGACTGAATGACATCGAAGTTAGCGGCCTGAACGACAATCAGTTGGCCGCCGTGCGCAACGGGCAGATTGGGTTTGTCTTTCAAACATTCAACCTCCTGCCCCGCGCCACGGCCCTCCAACAGGTGATGTTGCCGATGAAGTATCACCGCGATGGGGCGCGCCTGCCGCGCCCAGAGCGGGTGCGACGCGCGCGCGAGGCGCTCGAACTCGTCGGCCTCGACGACCGACAGAGCCACCGCCCAACCGAACTTTCCGGTGGCCAGCAACAGCGCGTGGCGATTGCCCGCGCCCTGGCGCAACAGCCATCCATCCTGTTGGCTGATGAGCCGACCGGCAACCTGGACTCCAAATCCGGCGCGGAGGTGATGGAAATTCTCCACCACCTGCACCGTGAACGGGGACTCACGGTTGTGATGGTAACCCACGATCCGAAGGTTGCAGCGCAAGCCCAGCGTATTATTCATATTCAAGATGGACTGGTGGTAGATGAGCCAGAAAAGGTGACACAATGATCACAGATACATTGGAAGGTCTACTCTCAGCCCTGGAAGGGTTGATTGCCAATAAAATGCGCGCCGGGCTGACCATGTTGGGCGTGGTCATCGGCGTGGCGGCGGTGATCGCTTTGCTCTCCATCGGGCAGGGCGTGCAGGAAAGCATTACCGGCTCGATCACGGGCGCTGGTTCGAATCTGCTATTTGTCGCGCCAGGCTCGTTTCAGATGGGCGGTGTGGAGAGTCCGGGCGGCAGCGCCGCCACCCTGACGTATGCCGACGCCCTGGCGATTGCCGATCCACGCAACGTGCCGGATGCCGCCCTGGTTGCCCCCGAATTTGGCATGAACACCCAGGTGATCTTCGGCAGCGCCAATATAAATACCCAGGTCACTGGCATTACGCCAACCTACCAACCCGCTTTCGGGCTGGAGGTCGCCCGCGGCCGTTTCATCAGTGAAAGCGATATAAATAGCAGATCTGCGGTAGCGGTATTGGGCAGTCAGGCAGCCCGTGATTTATTCGGCGGCTTTGACCCATTGGGGCAAAAGATCAAGGTCGCTATTCCAGGCGCGGGGGGCGGGCGGATCGCGCTCACGGTGGTTGGGGTGCTCGCCCCTAAAGAAGGCTCGCGCTCTGCCGATCCAGACAACGCTATCCTGGCGCCGATCACCACGGCTCAGACCAAGATATTCGAAGGGCGCAACGCGCTGGGCGAGCCGATTGTTATTAAGGTGAATGTGGAAGCAATTTCGGAAGAGCGGGTGGACGCAGTGTCCAACCAGATCACAGCCTTGTTACTGCGGCGGCACGGTTTCGGTCCCGATGAGAAGGGTGATTTCAGCGTGACAACCCAGGCTGACTTACTCGCAACTGTCCAACAGGTGACCAATATCCTGGTGGTTTTCCTGGGCTCCATTGCCGCCATCAGCCTGTTGGTTGGCGGGATCGGCATCATGAACATCATGCTGGTCTCGGTTACTGAACGCACGCGTGAGATCGGTTTACGGAAGGCGGTGGGCGCGCGCAAGTCGGACATCCTGGTGCAGTTCCTTTTGGAAGCCATCGTGTTGAGTGTGATTGGCGGGGCGATCGGTATCGCCGTTGGTGTAGGTATCGCCAAACTGGTGGACGCTTCGGGCGTGACCCAAGCGGTGGTCTCTTCGCAATCCATTCTTCTGGCGGTGAGTTTTTCAGTCGCGGTTGGATTATTCTTCGGTATCTATCCTGCCAACCGGGCCGCCGGCCTCCATCCAATTGAGGCGCTGCGTTATGAATGAGGCGCAATCGCAGGTCTACCGCAAACGCCGTAGTTGGGCGCAGGTCGCGGCGGGCGGCATCGTGGGCGTATCCGTTACGTGGATCGTTCTATCGCTGGTGTAATAAAAAGACAATCAACCTGCTCGCCGCAAAAACGGAGAGCAAATCACAAAAGGATTAAAACTATGAACAAATTTCTGAACAAATGGCTGCGCAAGTTACATCGTTGGCTGGTACTGCCTTTCATCGCATTACTCTTGACTGTTATCTTCGCGCGCGGGACAACGCTTGGCGACACCTCCCAGCGCATCCAGGCGGGACTCATGATCATCATGGCGATCACTGGCGCATACCTGTATTTGTTGCCATACTGGGTCAAATGGAAGAGACAGACGGTACGAGCCAAATGAATCCCGACGCTAGTCTGCTGGCCGTCTTCGCCCACCCCGACGATGAGTCCTTCCGCCCCGGAGGGACTCTCGCTCTGCTTGCCCGCCGCGGCGTGCGCGTCCAGGTCCTGACCGCCACACGCGGAGAGGCTGGCTCGCGCGGTAATCCGCCGTTGTGTTCACCCGCCGAATTGCCTGCCATGCGCGAAACGGAACTGCGCTGCGCCTGCAAAGCGCTGGGAATCCATCCGCCGATTTTGCTCGACTATCAGGACGGTCAACTTGCGGAAGCCGACCCCGAGCAACTCGCCGCTCAAATTCTGCAAGTCGTGAATGAGACACATCCGCAGGTAATATTGACCTTTGGCGCGGACGGTCTTTCAGGACATCCCGACCACATCGCCATCGGACTCGCCGCCGCCGAAGCCTTTCGCCGCGCCAAAGATGTAAGCGCGCTCTACACCGTGGCTGTGCCGCGCTCGCTGGCGGAGACGTTGGGCATGAAGCAAATCCGCGCCGTGCCAGATGAAGCCATCGCGCTGACGGTGGATGTTTCATCGGTCTGGGAAGCCAAGATGTCTGCCATCCACTGTCACCGCACGCAGTTCGGCGAATCGCCCATCATGGACGCGCCCAAAGCAAAACAGCGTCTCTTTCTGGGTGTGGAACATTTCCGCCTGTCCGTTTCCCGCCCTGCGGTGGACGGGAAAATCTTCGATATACTGAACTGGTTGGAGAACTGATATCTTCCCATTGGAGCCAGCCATGAAATTCTTTTTAGACTCTCTGATTGACCGCATGTACGAATACAAAATCGAGCCGCATCGCCTCACCCCCAAAAAATACGACTTGCCGTTCGATGAAGTGAACATCCCCGCCACAGATGGCGCGCATTTATACGGCTGGTGGATTCCATCCATGCCAGCCGCGCCTACCTTGATTTTGCTGCATGGCTGGGGGCGCAACCTGGCGCGCACCCTGCCCTACATCCAGGCATTGCAGCCGTTGGGGTATAACCTGCTGGCTTTCGATGCCCGCAATCATGGCAGCAGTTCCCCCGTCGAACATCCCACCGTTGGCACGTTTTCACAGGATGTCTTGTCTGCTGTGGATTTTCTGCAAAACAGCCGACTCGATTCCAACGGAATCGGCGTCGTCGGTCTTTCCGTCGGCGGCGGGGCAGCCATCAACGCCGCGGGCTGGGATGAACGGATTGGCTGCGTCGTCACGGTGGGCGCGATCTCGCATCCGGTGGCGGTGATGAAGTATGAGTTCCGCAAGCGGCACGTGCCAGCTTTTGCCGCGTCGTTCCTGCTGGCATACATGCGCCGCCGCTATGGGCTGGATTTCGACGCAATTGCCCCACTCAACAACCTCCCCAAATCGAAGGCGGATTTCCTCATTGTTCACGGCGAGCAGGACGAAACCGTCCCGCTGGAGCAAGCCCGGGCGCTGTTTGCCGCTGGAAGTCCCGATAAGACGCGTCTGTGGGTTGTCCCCGGCAAAGGTCACAGCGACTGCAACATCCATCCGCAATTCTGGGAGAAGGTCGGCGGGTTTTTGCAGGAGAACCTGAAGTAGGATGAGAAAACAGATGGAGATAAAACCCCATGCCCATCTTTGACCATTTCGATTTCCTCGCCCCGCTCTATGAAACCTTCATCCCGCCCAAAGACCCGCAGGAGATGTGGGATTTAGCAGACCTGCCTGTCTCTGGCGCGCTGCTCGACGCGGGCGGCGGCACAGGACGGGTGGCGCAATTCATGAACGGCAAAGCCAATCCCGTTGTGGTGGCTGACCTGTCCTGCAAAATGCTGGCTGAAGCCCGCCAAAAGGACGGCTTGCGCCCCGTTTGCTCGCACACCGAAAAACTGCCCTTCCCCGATGAAGCCTTCGCGCGGATTATTATGGTAGATGCCCTTCATCACGTCTGTGACCAGCGCGGAACGGCGGACGAACTCTGGCGGATTCTTCAACCCGGCGGGCGCCTCGTCATCGAAGAACCCGACCTGCGCCTCCTCGGTGTGAAACTACTTGCCATCGCCGAGAAACTGGCGCTGATGCGCAGCCATTTCCTTTCCCCACCGCGCATCGCCGAACTGTTTCATTATCCCAACGCCCGCGTCCGCGTCGAGACACGTTCGCTTCGCTCAGTGCAAGCGGGCAAGTTCAACGCCTGGGTGATTGTGGAGAAATCCCTCACCCCCAGCCCTCTCCCAATGGGAGAGGGAGAAAAAGGGAGTCAATCATGAACCACGCCATTGAAGTGGAAAATCTGACCAAATATTACGACAAATTTTTGGCAGTTGACAACATCAACTTTGTCGTCAAACAGGGCGAAATTTTCGGTTTCCTCGGTCCCAACGGCGCGGGGAAGACCACCACCCAGCGGATGCTGACCACGCTTCTCGCCCCGACCGAGGGGCGGATTCTGATCAACGGGCATGATCTCGCCCGTGACTCTTATCCCGCCAAACGGCAGATCGGGCTGGTTCCCGAAGAGTCCAACGTCTACACCGAACTGACCGCCTGGGACAACCTGATGTTCACCGCCAGCATTTACCGTGTGCCGCGCGGTGAGCGCGCGAAACGCGCCCAGGAATTGTTGGAGACCTTCGGTTTGTGGGAAAAGCGCGATATCAAAGCCGAGAACTTTTCCAAAGGGATGCGCCGCCGTTTGAGCATTGCCATGGCTATCATCCACAAACCCGCCCTGCTCTTCCTGGACGAACCCACGCCCGGCTTGGACGCGCAAAGCATCCGCGCCATTTGGGAATTGATCCGCAACATGAACGCCGAAGGCACGACCGTGTTTATCACCACTCACCAAATTGAGGAAGCCAACCAGTTGTGCGGGCGCGTGGCGATCATCTCGCACGGGAAGATTGCCGCGATTGACACGCCCGAACGACTCAAGGCAAACTTCCGTCGCGTTCAATCAGTGGAAGTGGCGTTCGAGGGGGAGATGGCAGGAAAAAGCCTGGGGCTGGAATCCCTGCCTGGGGTGACAACGCAGACCAAAGTCGGGGATAAGATGCGCTTGTACACCGAAGACCCGTCGGCGCTACTGCCGCGCGTCGTCCATTACGCCGAGTCCCATGCCCTGCGAATCGTCAGCCTGAACACGCTGGGTCCCAGTTTGGAGGATGTCTTTTTGGAAATCACGGGCGGGCAGGTGGGCGCGGTCAGTCAGGAAGAAGAAAAGCCCGCCAAGACCGGGATGGGAGGTCGTAAATGAACATCGAGCGAATCAAAAACGAATTGGCGCAAGCCTGGACGGTGGCGATGAAAGATGTGCGCGTCTATTACCTGCGCCCCGGCATGATTATGTTCGGCTTCGCGATGCCGTTCTTTATGTTCTTCTCGTTTTCGGTGCGGCGGGAAGTGGGCGCGGCGGAAGGGGTGGCGCGCCTGCTGGCGATGACGATCTTCTTCACGGCTGGGGCAGCGGGACCCTTCATCATCCCCACCGAGCGAAAAATCGGCACCTATGACCGCCTGCTGGCTGCGCCCATGTCGTTGATGACTCTGCTGCTCGGCAAGACGGCAGTCGGGACGATCTTCGCCGTCGTGGTTTCAGGCGTGGCATTGCTGGCGGGAATCCTGTTCTTCGGGACGGACATCCTCCAGCCGGGATTGCTCGCCGCAGGCATTCTGCTGGGAGCGTTCTCCTTCTCGACTTTGGGATTGGTCTTCGGTTCCATGCCCACCACCAACCCGGGCGACGTGCAAATGCCCAGCACGCTCCTGCGCTGGGGGCTGCTTTTCATCAGCGGCGTCTTCGTCCCGCTGAGTGAGATGGCTCCTGTTGCGCGGGCAATTGCCTACCTCTCCCCGCTGACCTATGCCCAGGATGTGATGAACCATGCCGTTTTGGGAAGCGGGCTGATCAACCCCTGGCTCGACCTGGCTGTGCTGGCGTTGAGCGGCGTGTTGTTCTTGATTCCGTCCGTCAAAATGCACCAGCGGGCGCGGGTGTTGGGACGTTAACTGTGGGTCTGGCGCGAACGGACGGATACACTTCCTCCGTGCCGCACGGCAATGACCTCCGCCAGAATCTCGATGGAATGAGCCGTCTCAGCCGCCCTCGAGCAGGTCACGCGCTTTGCCTTTGAAATGCTCCCGCAGAAAATACAACGCGCCTTCGGCGTCGCCATCCATCAGGATGAGCATCAACTCGATAATGTCCTTGTCTTCCAGCACAACGGTCAATGCTTTTTTCATGTCATCTCCTTGTAGGACGAGATTAATCTCGTCCTACAAGGAGATGACAATTTCCTCCAGTGCGGCGAGATTTTCGGCATATTGCGGCTCCGTGAGTGGCGGGCAATCACTCAGTTTTTTCTGCGATACAGCCAACTTCAACGCGAAGGAGTAGCAAGTCGGCTCGCCGCACTGTTTGCAGTTCGTGTTGGGCAACAGTTTGTAGATCGCCATCGGGGCTGGACGCTGGCGCGTGGCGGTATCGGGTGTGATCTCGGCGTGCCGCTCCCAGGTGTGATTAACCAGGTCAATCAGCCCTTTGAGTTCTTTCTCCGCGCCCTCGCGGTCCTCCACATTGCTGGTGGCGATTTCATATGAATGAAAGGCAATGTTGTGCCCGCCCTTCTTCCAGGTCAGCGCATTGGCGGTGGGATGATAGACCGCGCCGCGCAAGGTGGCGTTGAGATACGGCAGGACTTCCGAAATATCGGCGGTCAGACGCGCTTTTGCCGCGTAGCGTTCCGCGCCAGGCTCGCAGGGCGGGGTGAAAACTTCGACATCATATTTTTCGATGAGCATGTTTTTCCCTTTCCATCTTATGCGCTTTCCAGTGCATTTGTCAAAAATATCGTGATCTCCGCTTCGCTGGGAATGCGACCCGCGCTAACCACCTTTTCGTTGACCACCAGCCCCGGCGTGGACATAACGTTGTACTTCATGATGTCGGGATATTCGGTCACTTTAACGATTTGCGCTTCGATCCCCAACTCGTCTACAACTTTATGAGCGATCTGTTCCAAACGCTTGCAATTGACGCAACCGGAACCAAGAACTTTGATAGTGAGCATATTTTCTCCTGTTACAAAATGATATTGAAAAGATAGCCTGTGAGGATGATCGCAACGGCGATGACTCCAAAGAACGTGATCAGCAACGGCGGCTTCAACACACGGCGCAGAATAATAATCTCTGGCAGGCTCAAGCCAACCACCGACATCATGAACGCCAAGACTGTGCCGAGCGACGCGCCCTTCGCAATCAGCGCGCTCACAATTGGAATAATTCCAGCGGCGTTGGAGTACAGCGGAATGCCCACAAGAACCGAAGCGGGCACGCTCCACCAGGCGCTCTTGCCCATGATGCCCGTCAGCGCGTCTTGCGGGACGTAACCGTGGATGAACGCGCCGATACCGATGCCGATGATGACGAACCAGAACACCTTGCCGACGATCTCCTTCGTGCTGTCCACCGAGCGGCTGATGCGTTCTGACCAGGTCAGTTTCTCTTCGACTACTTCCACATTGGCGCTCGGCTTCATCTCATAGACAAAACCTTCCACGTAACGCTCCAGTTTCATGCGCCCGAGGATCAGTCCGCTGACGATGCCGATGGTCACGCCCGAAAGCAGGTACAGCCCCGCCACTTTCCATCCGAATAAGCCGATCAGCAGGACGAAAGCGACTTTGTTCATCAGCGGGGAAGTGATGAGAAACGAAAAGGTGATTCCCAGCGGGATACCCGCCTGCACGAAACCGATGAAGAGAGGCACCGATGAGCAGGAGCAGAACGGCGTGATCGCGCCGAACAACGCCGCCATCAGATTGCCGACACCTTCACCGCGCTTCTCAACCATTGCGCGCACTTTTTGGGTGTCAATAAAGGTCTGAAAGAGCGAAATGGCGAAAATCATGCCACTTAACAGCAGGAGCAATTTGGGCGTGTCGTAGAAAAAGAACGCCAGCGCTTCGCCCAGGTGCGAGCCTTGCGGCATTGCCAGCAAGCCATACGACAACCAGTTGGCAAAGGGTTGGATTACGTTGTAAAGATAAATCCAGACGGCAGTGGCGAACGCCACCAGCGTCCACGAGCGAACGTCAGGGTTTGTGAACGATAGTTTGCTTTTCTTAGTCAGGTCAGTTTGCATTTGGTAAATCTCCTTGGCTTCTATTCGTAAAATTGAATATAGTTTGGCAAAAAAATATATTAAATTTCAATCAACTTGCCGATGCTTTCTTCAGCACAATTCGGGCAGGCGCAGGCATTACGTTTAGGTTTTGCCGCCGATGTGCGAATTCCTGTCACTTTACGCATGGCATCCAACACAGCAAAAATTTCGGGGCGGATGACACGGTAGTAAATGTTCAATCCATCGCGGCGATCTTCGACCAAACCAGCATCACGTAAAACCATTAATTGCTGGGAGATGTAAGCCTGACGATGGCCGAAAGTCGCTTCCATGTGACAGACACAAGCCTCGCCTTCCCGCAGCAGGTCGAGGATGGCCAGGCGAGCGGGGTGCATGAGCGATTTGTAAAGTTTGGTTTCCTGTTCGTAAATTTCCATGTTTCACCTATATTCAATATTTTGAATATTGTACTCCTTTCCAAATCATTGTCAAGGGCGAGTTATCTGGTGATTACCCACATTTCTTTCGTCCGCTAATTTCAGGGAAGAAAACCAAACCTCAGCCGCGAATTCCACGAATTTTCGCAAATTGGTTTTAAAAATCTGCGTGAATTAGCGAAATTCGCGGCAAAATGCTCTGGCT
>JAUXWL010000061.1 GCA_030680155.1 Anaerolineales bacterium | reverse complement strand
CAGACCAAACCATTCGCCACATCACGCCCTTGTCCCCCTTGCAGACCCGCATCCTGGAACTGCTTGGTCTGTCCGCCGCCGTTTACACTCGGCTGGCCGAAAATTGAGAAAAGTCAAAACCATTTCAGCGAATGGACAGTTGTCACGCTATACATGTACGGTATAAGTTTAGGCCGCGGCTGGCAGTGCAGTGACCCAATTTTAGAATCTCATCGCCCTGTTGAAAATTTGACAGGGCGATTTTTTGTTTTCACAGAGGGTGTGCTTTCACTGCCAGCGCGCCAAAACTTCATCAATCTCATCTTGCACTTCGCCGCGCGCCAGCGGGCGATCCATGCCCTGCGACAGGAATTCATCATAATTTGTTTCTGCGTGGCGGATGTGGGCAATGACCGCCAGCAGGACAGATTTCTCATCCAGAGTTTTCGCCTGTGCGGAACGCCCCACCCGTCCGCTGTATTTTTGGCAGGCATGTTCGGCAATGACCTGCTCGCGCCCAGCGGGGCAATTGGGGAATAACTGACGCACCCGTTCTGCAAAACTCGACACATATTCCTGATCCATTTCGGAGCGGCGTTCGGACTCACGCTCACGGCGGATGGCGCGCACATCGGCATCGTCCAGGCATTCCTGCTCGGCGCGTTGGAGTGCGGCTTCCTCCACCAGCAAGCCTTGCCGCTCGTAGTGCTTGCGGGCACGGCTCCACTTTAGGACGACTGCGGACAATGTGGAATATTTGGCGGAGCGTCGGGTCAATGCTGCGCTACCCGCTGGGAGGAAGGCAAGATGATCCAGGTCGGCGCACGAGAGGCAGAGCGCTCCCTTGTTCTCAACCAGCGTGATCCAGGCGTGGTGTCCCAGTTTTTCGCCGCATTCGTCGCAGGTTGAGTCTTGATTCGTGATGAAGACTTTTATATCCATTGGAGCTTTCTCCTTGCTATCGCCCTAATTTTGACTTACGTTCTTTCTGGTAATGGCGCATGGCTTTGGCTAAAGGAGTATCGCCAATGACCTCTAAAAACGTCAGAGAGACAACTAGCGCTTTCTTTTTATTTGAGGAGGACGTAACGTCACAGGCAATTCCCATTTCCTCTCCGCCATCAAAAACTGCATGAATATATATGGATTGTTTTGCGCTGATGGGCATCCCTTGATTCCTAAACGACGGCAGCCATTCAGGCGCAACACGCACAGCAATGGGTAAATGCGTTTGCATCATGGAGATTAGTTCCTGGGTTTTGTCCGCCTTCTTCTTGAACATTGCGGGTATTTTTGGCGCTTCATCACCCCTGTTAAAGTTGAGATATTTTTTGAAGCCGTGTAAATTGTTGAGCAAGTCTCCAGCGTCGTTGGGCGATTTTAAGCCCTGCTCCCAATAGGCGTAATCAAACGTGCCCATGACCATATAATCCTGCCCAATGGATTTTGGGTCAAGCTTCAAGAACATTTGCGTCAGGTAGCTTTCGATTTCGTCTTGATGGGCGATGAGCAAGTCGCACCTGGCGCAGTAAGCGCAGGTGTAATTCAGGCTAACGGGATGAGCTGGGTCAACGTGAATGACAAGCGGAACTTTCTTATCTTCCGTTTTTCCTTGGCACCTTGGACAAATGGGGAAGCGGTCATCGGAGTAAGGATTGAGGAAAAAATTATAGAGCGCGGGAAGTTTTCCGAAGTGTGGGGATTTTTTGGACATGGTTCCTTCTACAAATCGAATATTTCAAGATGATTATTCACATTCAGGAAGACGAGCCGCGTCTTTGCTTTAACTTTGAGTTGATTCTCGATTGCCTGAGCATAGCGCGCCACCTGACGGTCATACCCGTTCTGGCTGATGGTGGATTGCGCTTCGGCGTCGCTGCGGACTTCGTCGGTTTTGAAGTCAATGATAAACCAGCCCGCGTCGGTGCGGTAGAGCAAATCCATGATGCCGCGCCCGTCGGGTAAATCATAGCGGACTTCGTGGTGGCGCTCCGCAGAGTTAAGTTCGGTGAAGAGCGGGTCTGTGCGCAGTCTCTCCAACATGCGGCGGGATTCTTGAATGGCGGCGTGGATTTCAGCTTCGGCGGTGAGTCCGGATTCGAGGGCGAAGGGTTTGAGGAAGTTTTCCAAATCGTCGAAACGCCAGCGGTGAATGGCTTC
>JAUXWL010000060.1 GCA_030680155.1 Anaerolineales bacterium | reverse complement strand
TTTTGACGGCATGGAAATCCCCGCATTCTTGTATCGCCCCGAGAAGTCGAATGGCGCGGCAATCCTGTATCCACACGGCGGGCCGAAGGATCAATATGGCTTTGCGTGGGATGAAGTGGCGCAGTATTTCACTGCCAAGGGATATACATACCTCGCGCCGAACTATCGCGGCTCGACGGGCTACGGCAAGGACTTTGAACGCGCCAATTACAACGACTGGGGCGTCGGCGACACGAAGGATTGTGTGTACGGCGCAAAATACTTGCGGACGTTGAAGGATGTCAAGCCGGAACGCATTGGCATTGCAGGCGGTAGTTATGGCGGCTACATGACCATCAATGCGCTCTCGCGTGACCCCGAATATTTGTTTGCGTGCGGCATCACGAAATACGGTGACTCGAATCTGGTCAGTTCCTGGGCGCAGTGTGAAAAACGCCTGCGGTTGTATACCGAAATCTTCCTGGGACATCCCGCCGAGAATATCGATATTTATATGAAAGGCTCACCAATCACAGAAGCGAAGAACATCCAAAAGCCCGTGCTGATCCTGCATGGCTTGCTCGATACGATTGTCCCACCCGAAGCCAGCGAGGAATGGGTCGAAGCCTTGCGCCGCGAGAACAAGATCTTTGAATACAAGACCTACGCCACCGAGCCGCATGGATTTTTGCAGCGCAAAAATCTGCTCGATGTGTACGAACGCATGGAACGGTTCCTCGATTGGTACTTGCTGCCGGGATAATGAAATGAAAATCCTCATCCGCCCCGAAACTCTCGCAGACTACGCCGCTGTCGAAGCAATTCATGTATCCGCATTTCGCACAGATGCTGAAAGCAAGGTTGTGAATGCCATCCGCGAAAACGGCAATGCGTCGATTTCGCTCGTTGCTATTGCAGACGATAAAGTAATCGGTCACATCCTCTTCAGCCCCGTCACAACGCACCCACCCACTCCCGAAAAGGGACTTGGACTCGCACCCGTTGCCGTTTTGCCTGCGCATCACAAGCAAGGTATCGGCTCACAGTTGATTCGCGCTGGCTTGGAGCAGTGCAGGGAACTTGGCTATGATTATGCCGTTGTGCTCGGCGGACCAAAATATTACATGCGCTTTGGCTTTGAGAAGGCGAGCGCTTTCGGCTTGCAAAACGAATATGGGGTGGATGATGAGTTCATGGCGA
>JAUXWL010000059.1 GCA_030680155.1 Anaerolineales bacterium | reverse complement strand
TTTTGACGGCATGGAAATCCCCGCATTCTTGTATCGCCCCGAGAAGTCGAATGGCGCGGCAATCCTGTATCCACACGGCGGGCCGAAGGATCAATATGGCTTTGCGTGGGATGAAGTGGCGCAGTATTTCACTGCCAAGGGGTATACCTATCTAGCGCCGAACTATCGCGGCTCGACGGGTTACGGCAAGGATTTCGAGCGTGCCAATTACAATGACTGGGGCGTCGGCGACACGAAGGATTGTTTGTACGGCGCAAAATACTTGCGGACGTTGAAGGATGTTAAGCCGGAACGCATTGGCATTGCAGGCGGTAGTTACGGCGGCTACATGACCATCAACGCGCTCTCGCGCGACCCCGAATATTTGTTTGCGTGCGGCATCACGAAATACGGTGACTCGAATCTGGTCAGTTCCTGGGCGCAGTGTGAAAAACGTCTGCGGTTGTATACCGAAATCTTCCTGGGACATCCCGCCGAGAATATCGATGCTTATATGAAAGGCTCACCAATTACAGAGGCGAAGAACATCCAAAAGCCTGTGCTGATCCTGCATGGCTTGCTCGATACGATTGTCCCACCCGAGTCCAGCGAGGAATGGGTCGAAGCCTTGCGCCGCGAGAACAAGGTCTTTGAATACAAAACCTACGCCACCGAGCCGCACGGATTTTTGCAGCGTAAAAATCTGCTCGATGTATACGAACGCATGGAACGCTTCCTCGATTGGTATTTGCTGCCGAGATAATGAAATGAAAATCCTTATCCGCCCTGAACTCCCCGCAGACTACGCCGCTGTCGCAGCAATTCATATATCTGCTTTCCCAACTGATGCCGAAAGCAAGGTCGTGAACGCCATCCGTGAAAATGGCAATGCTGTTATTTCGCTTGTGGCCATTGCAGACGATAAAGTAATCGGCCACATCCTCTTCAGCCCCGTCACAACGCACCCACCCACTCCCGAAAAGGGACTTGGGCTTGCCCCTGTCGCCGTTTTACCTGCGTATCACAAGCAAGGCATCGGCTCACAGTTGATCCGCGCAGGTTTGGAGCAGTGCAGGAAACTTGGCTATGATTATGCCGTTGTGCTCGGCGGACCAAAATATTACATGCGCTTTGGCTTTGAGAAGGCGAGCGCTTTCGGCTTGCAAAACGAATATGGGGTGGATGATGAGTTCATGGTGACCAAGTTCAACGCATTGCCGGCGGGCGGATTGATAAAGTACACGCCCGAATTTTTCCTGTTTTCTGTTTGAGTGATTTGATAAGGGTGTGTTTCACGTGTGCCTGCGGCGCAG